>CAZKRV010000065.1:0-10817 GCA_964555345.1 uncultured Bacteroides sp. | reverse complement strand
TATCAGTCAATGCACAATGCGTGTCTTAACCTCTGTCGTATCAAGACCCGTGACCAGCTGACTCTTGATAAGATCGGCTACCTGACCCAGTTCCCCCAGTATCCTGATGGAAAGTTCGGTGACTGCGTGCCTCGTTCAGGCAATATCGAAGGTGGAGGTGTGCTCGGTTGGACCTACAAATGTAAGCCGGCCGGCGACATGGACTCCGAAATCGATGCCAACAATTATGTTTACATCATTCTTCAACGCGGTGCCAAGGACTTCGAACTGGCCTGCAAGGCCATGGGCTTCGAGGATTGGCTCACCAATCCTGACTTCAACACCGCCGATGCCCGTGATCGTCACAAACAGGAGATCTATCAGCGTATCGGTGCATGGACTGCCGATAAGACCAAATTTGAAGTGACTGATATTCTCGGTGCCGCCGGTGTGCCTGTCGGTCCCGTACTTTCAACTAAGGAAGTCATGAGCGACGAAACTCTCTATGACGGTAATACCCTTGTAAGAATTAATCAGGGTGGCGGCGTAGGTGAATTTGTAACCGTTGGTTGTCCTTTCACCATGAGTAACTATCAGCCTACCTATGGCCCTGCTCCTGAACTGGGTGGTAATACTACCGAAATTCTTAAAGATTACGGCTACACTGCAGACCAGATTGCCGAATTTGCTAAAAACGGTACTACTGCACCAATGCCTGAACCCGCAGCAGCTCCCGCAAAATAACAGAAATATACATAGAACTGCGAGGCGGGGTCACGACTTCCCGTCGGACCTCGCCTCCATTTTCCACATTTATCCCTCTTACCTCACTCAACAAAACGATTTTTTATGGCTACAACAACTACAGATACAAGCGCCTCCAAGACCCAGGCACCCAGTTTCCCGAATCAGGTGACCGGTATGTATATACTGGCGCGTGCCCTGAAAAAAGTAGGAATTGAAAATGTTTATGGTCTTGTCGGTATTCCTATCACAGAGGCCGCTTATCTTGTCCAGGATCAAGGCATACGATTCGTCGGTTTTCGTCATGAGCAACAGGCCGGTATGGCCGCTGCGACCGAGGGCTATCTTACAAAGAAGCCTGGTGTGCTGATGACCGTGTCATCGCTCGGATTCATGAACGGTCTGACCGCCACGGCCAACGCAACCGTCAATTGCTATCCTATGATTCAGATTTCAGGTGCCTCTGATCCTACTATGGTGGATATGAATATGGGCACTTATGAGCAGCTGGATCAGTTCAACACAGCAAAACCGTTGGTTAAGGCTGCATTCCGCTGTTCACACGCCAAGGATATCCCTTCAGCCGTTTACCGCGCATATCGTGCCGCCGTTTCCGGTCGCCCCGGTGGTGTATATATTGACATGACCACTCCCGCCCTCGGCGAGATAATGGATGCCGATGAAGCTGAAAAGCTATTCTATGAACCCGTTGACGTCTATTCGCCCGTAGCGCCCAATCAGGCATCGGTAGATCGTGCCGTCGAGCTGCTTACGTCAGCCAAACGCCCGGCGATCTTGCTCGGCAAAGGTGCTGCCTATGCACAGGTTGATGACAAGATCAAGACTCTTATTGAAAAATATTCTATCCCCTATCTTCCCATGTCGATGGCCAAGGGACTTATGCCTGATGCCGGTCCCTTGAGTGCCCTTTCATGCCGTTCAACGATCATGCAACAGGCCGATGTAGTTATGGTGATCGGTGCACGACTCAACTGGATGCTGTCGTTCGGCAAAGGCAAGTGGAATCCGGATCTCAAATTTATCCAGCTTGATGTCGAGCCACAGGAAATAGATGTCAATCGTCCTATCGCAGCTCCTGTAGTTGGTGACATGGGTCTTTCGCTTGACGCTATCCTCGCAGGCCTTGAAGGCAAGAAGATGTCTACCGATCCCGCATGGCTCTCCTCGCTACAAGCCGAAACAAAGGAAAAAGACGCTAAATTTCAGGCGCGTCTGAAGGAAAATGCCACTGCCATGCCTATGACGCATTGGACCGCTCTTGGAGTCATTAAGCCCATACTTGAGGGCAATCCTGACGTGATCCTGATCAATGAAGGCGCCAATACTCTCGATGATACCCGCGATGCCGTCAATATGTCGCTCCCGCGTCACCGCGTGGACTGCGCTACCTGGGCTATCATGGGTATGGGCATGGGTTCAGCAATCGGTGCCGCCGTCTCCACCGGCAAGAGTGTAGTGGCCGTAGAGGGCGACTCGGCTTTCGGTTTCTCCGGAATGGATTTCTCGACTGCATGCCGCTTTAATCTGCCGCTCACAGTTGTGATATTCAACAATGGTGGTATCTATAACGGTATCGGCAAACCTATGAATCAGACAACTGATCCTGCCCCCACGACACTGGATATACACGCACGTTACGACAAACTCGGTGACGCGTTCGGTGCACAGACCTATTATGTCACCACCCCTGAAGAGCTCAAGAGTGCGCTGACCGAGGCCATTGCGTCGAAAAAGACTTCGCTGATCGACGTGCAGCTCGCTGCTGACTCCGGTGCCGAGAGCGGACACATCGGTTACCTTAATCCTGCTCCTCTGCAGAAGATAACCGTATAAATACCTCTACGTTAATTAAACTGAACGCTATTCATATGTTACACATAATCCTTTATGCTATCGTCCCCATCGTGGTGGTGATGCTTGCCGGATATATTTCCGGAAAGAAGGGCGTTTTCTCAGGCGATGATGCCAAGAAATTCAACAAGGTTGTGTTGGATTATGCCCTTCCCGCAGCGCTCTTTGTCAGCATTGTCAGTGCAAGCCGCGAAATGCTTGCCGCCGATCTCAAGGTGACCCTGGTTTCGGCGGGTGTGATCATGGCATGTTTCATGCTCGTTTACGTGGTTTTCGCTTTCTGCTTCAAAGGTAATAATGGTGCGGACGGCGCGATCGCCGCCCTGATCAATGGGTCGCCGACCATCGGTTTCCTCGGCTTCGCGGTTCTGGAGCCTATTTTCGGCACCACTCCCTCCGTGGCTCTTGTTGTGGCTATTGTCGGCATCGTGGTCAACGCCATAGGTATTCCTGTAGGTCTGTCGCTGATGAACGCTTCGCTCGACTCCAAGCCCGGACAAAAGAAAGAAAGTGCCTGGAAACCTGTGATTAAGGCACTCAAACAGCCTGTAGCCTGGGCGCCTATCCTGGCCGTAGTCATGGTACTTGTAGGTATCAAGTGGCCGGCATCGCTCAGCCCGTCGTTTAACCTTATAGCCAAGGCAAATGCCTCGATGGCGGTATTCTCCGCCGGTATCACTCTTTCAGCTATCAAGGTGAATATCAACTGGCAAGCTATTCTCGGTTCAATCATGAAGCTCTTCCTCATGCCTGCCGCTGCACTTATTGTGGGTGTGCTCTGCAAGATGGATATCCAGAACCTTTACATGCTTGTGGTGGCGTGCGCTCTTCCCCCGGCATTCTCAGGTATCATCATTGCCGATGAAAATGATGTATATGTCGCTACCGGCACTTCTTCGCTGACTCTCAGCGTGATACTCTTTGTGGTAACCTGCCCGCTGTGGTTGTGGATCACTCAGCTTGTAGCCGGTCCTTATCCCGGTCTAACTCTCTAATAGATAGAATTATGACTCATAGTTAAAAGCCCTGCGAGAGCGGGGCTTTTGCTATGTCGGGAGAAAAGTTGTAACTTTGCGTGCGGAATATGGTTGAACTACATGACATACCGAACATTATCAAGTGGATAAGGAGCGGGTGGAGAGTGAGCGAAAAATCGCTTCTTGAGGTCGCTTCTTGCTTGATACTCAGCGAGTTTAAGAAGCGGGAGCTATTGGTGTGGGAGGGGGGAGCGCGCGGGATGGCGTACTTTATAGAGGAGGGAATGACGCGTAGTTACTGGGCCGTTGATGGTGAGGAGATTACGACATCTTTCTCAAGTGAAGGAAGTTTAGTTTTTAGCATGGACGAGCTGTATTACAGGAAGTTAAGTGAAGAATATGTGGAGGCGGTGGAGGCGGTGCGCGCATATGGCATCGCGCTTGACTCTTTGAGGGATATTACGAGCCGTAACTTGGAGATAGCCAATTGGTTCCGTGTGATTCATCAAGATGAATACCGGAGATTGCACCGTAGTCACAAAGAAAGGCTCACATTGCCAGCAAAAGAGCGCTATCTTGCTTTTGCTGAGCAGTTTCCGGAGGTTTGCAGGCGTGCGCGTCTTAGTGATATAGCATCCTATTTAGGTATAACACCTGCGACCCTCAGCCGGCTTAGGGCAGGCAAAAACTGATTTCTTGATATAGGACAATTAAAATTGCGGCGGATAGAGATACCTTTGCACTGGAAAATTCAAAATCAAAAAATATGGACAGTAAGACTATCTCATCAACCAAACCGCGCTATGAGTTGCTCGACGGACTCCGAGGGGTCGCGGCATTTCTTGTGATCTGGTATCACTTCGGCGAGGGGTTCGCCACTTCTCCGGTGGACCAGATGCTCAATCACGGTTATCTTGCCGTTGACTTCTTTTTCGTGCTTTCGGGTTTCGTGATCGGTTATGCATATGACGACAGATGGAAGCGAGGCATGACTTCATGGAAATTCATGTTGCGGCGTTTGATCCGCCTGCAGCCCATGGTGGTGCTGAGTGTGGTGTTCGGAGCCATAGCTTTCATGGTGCAGGGTTGCGAGCATTGGGATCATACACCTGTGGCCACACATTGGGTATTGATAGCTCTGGTGCTCGGACTCTTCATGATTCCCGCCTACCCCGGTTTTGGATATGAAGTGAGGGGAAACGGCGAGATGTTTCCGCTTAACGGACCGCAATGGTCGTTGTTTTTTGAGTATATCGGCAGTGTGCTCTATGCGTTCTGGCTTCATAAGCTCTCAAAGCGTGGCCTCACTGCAGTGGTGGTGTTGTCAGGAATCGGACTTGGAGCCTGTGCCCTATTCAATGTGTCGGGGGCATATCATATCGGATTTGGCTGGACTGCGGGTGACTATGGATTTTTTTGCGGATTTCTGCGTATGTCGTTTTCTTTCTCGATCGGTCTGCTGATGACGCGTGATTTTAAGCCTATCCGCATCAAGGGTGCGTTCTGGATCTGTACCGCCATCATCACGATCGTTCTTGCGTGTCCATACGTAGGCAGCACCGACGGAGAGCCTTCGGCCCTCAATGCTATTTATGATATGGTGTGCACGATCTGTGTTTTTCCTTTTGTGGTCTATATCGGAGCTTGCGGAGTCACAACAGACAAATTTTCCGCATCGACGTGTGAGTTTTTAGGGCAACTCTCCTACCCGATCTATATTATTCATTATCCGGTAATGTATCTGTTTTACTCCTGGGTATGGAATAACGGTCTCACCTTTGCCGATGTATGGCCGGTGTGCATAGCGCTCTTTGTCGGTATAATAGCGCTGGCCTGGTGTGCTCTCCGATTCTATGACGAACCAGTGCGCAAAGCACTGAGTTCACGGCTGCTCCGGCAACGTTGATAACTTCGTAAAAAAAACCGCGCGTCATGTGCGGTTTTTTTTATGAAAAATGCGTAACTTCGCAGCACTAAAAACCAATCAGAAATGTCCCATCTCAGCGAAAAAACATGGATGTTTGCCAAGGACTATGTGTTCATCATCCTCGGCATAGCAATCTACTCTTTAGGCTTCAATGCGTTTGTGTTGCCCCATAATGTGGTAATGGGCGGTATGGCCGGTATCGGTTCAATCGTCTATTATATGACCAGGGCATGGGTTGAAGCCGGCAATTTCCCATTTGCAATACCTGTGGGTTACACGGTGTTTGCGGTCAATATCGTGTTGCTCGTGGTAGCCTGGAAAGCCTTGACCAAGACTTTCGTGCTGCGCACGGTGTTCGGGTTTACGATATTGATGGTGCTCTTGAACTTATTTCAGCCCCTGTTCCCCGAACCGGTGATGCCTGACTTTCTGGTTTCGCTTGTGATGGGTGCTCTGATAATGGGTACCGGTATCGGCCTGGTGTTCGTGCACAACGGATCGACCGGCGGCACTGACATCGTGGCCGCCATGGTGTCGAAATACACCAACGTGAGCATAGGCCGCACCATGATGATGTGTGACTTCGTCATCGTCAGCTCCGGCTGTCTGGTTCTCGGCTATTCGTTTCAGACGGCAGTCTACGGTATGCTGATCACTATTCTATGCGGATATATGTGTGACCTGGTGATCAATACCAACCGTCAGGCCGTGCAGTTCATCATCTTCTCGCCCCATTGGGAAGAGATCGCCACCGCCATCAATAATGATGCCCACCGCGGCTGCACTGTGTTGAGCGGCATGGGCTGGTACTCCAAGCAGGAGGTAAAGGTGCTGCTGGTGATGTGTCGCAAGATCGAGTCAGTGACCATATTCCGCATAATCAAGAGCATCGACAAAGAGGCGCTGATCACTCAGGCCAACGTCAACGGTGTGTATGGCCGCGGCTTTGATGAACTGAAGCTGAAGATGAAGCAGCCGACTTCCACTCAGCAGCCGCATCAGGAGGGAGTATGACCGAGGCCACTCTGGCCAAGCTGCACGTACTTGCCGCTGCTGCAAAATATGACGTGAGCTGCTCGTCGAGCGGCACCGTCAGGCGCAACGGCTCGAAGGATTCTGTTGGTAACACGGTAGGCGGTGTGGGCATATGCCATTCCTTTGCCGATGACGGCAGGTGCATATCCCTGCTGAAAGTCATGCTCACGAACTACTGCATCTATGATTGCGCCTATTGCATAAATCGCCGCAGCAATGATGTGGCCCGCGCCACCTTGTCGGTGAGCGAACTTGTGGAACTCACCATGGAGTTTTACCGGCGGAATTATATCGAGGGGCTTTTCCTCTCATCGGGCGTGGTCCGCAATCCGGATTATACCATGGAGCGACTGGTGCGTGTGGCAAAGGATCTGCGCACCGTGCATCGGTTTAACGGATATATTCACCTGAAGAGCATTCCGGGGTGTTCACGCGAACTCGTGATGGAGGCCGGCCGGTATGCCGACCGTATGAGCGTCAATGTGGAGATTCCGACCGAAAGCCGGCTGAAGTATCTGGCACCCGAGAAGAATCATGCATCGGTGTTTGCACCGATGAGTTTCGTGAGGCAGGGGGTGTTGCAGTGCCGCGATGACCGCAAGGTGATGAGACATGTGCCCCGCTTCGTACCGGCCGGACAGTCGACCCAGATGGTTGTCGGTGCCACCGACGACACCGATGCCGATATCCTCCGAATGTCGTCGGGATTATATTCCACACCGACCATACGCCGTGTGTATTACAGCGGATTTATCTCCGTAAATGACTATGATCCGCGCCTGCCGGCGCTGAAACAGCCTCCGCTGGTCAGGGAACACCGTCTGTATCAAGCCGACTGGCTCATGCGTTTCTATCATTTCGGGGTAGATGAGATTGTGGACGACAGTCAGCCGTTGCTTGATCTCGAACTTGATCCTAAGACGTCATGGGCGCTGCGCCACCCCGAATTTTTTCCTGTAGACGTGAACAGGGCCGACTATCTCGCGTTGCTTCGCATACCTGGTGTAGGGCCTAAATCGGCCACGATGATAGTCAATGCCCGTAAGTTCCGACGCCTGAATTCCATTCATCTCAAGAAGATAGGGGTGGTGATGAAGCGTGCGCGTTTTTTTATCACCTGCGGTGAGATAGGCGAAAGCTGCGTGGCCGATTCGTCACCCGAATATGTGCGCCGGCAGCTTGTGGAGCCACGAAGGGCCGAGCATCCCGATCAACTGACGTTTGATTTCGGCCAGCCATGAACGCATTGATCTTTGACGGCACGTGGGAGGGCATGCTCTCCGCCGTGTTTGAGGCTTACGTGCTTAAATGGAACACTCTGCTTGCCCCTGGGGAACTTGAATTGCTGAGGTCGGAGGCGGATTTGCCGCTTTTTGTGGACAACACGGTCAAAGTGACAACCGACGAAGTGAAGGCCGGACGCGTGTGGAAGGCATTGCGTAAGAAGATGGAGGCTGCGCCACTTAATGCGCTCACCACTTCATTTTTGAGTGAGGACAGCGCTATGGACACCCCTACCCTGCGGTTTATAATGAAGATAATCGACTCACCGGTGCCGGGCAAGGAGTGTGATTTTTCCGACATCGACGTGCTTGCAGTTGTCCATACGGCGAAGCAGGTGCGGTATGAAGCGCACCGTATGCTCCAGTTCATACGGTTTCAAAAAGCGGCTGACGGCACATATTTCGCCATGGTGGACCCTGTGCACAATGTGTTGCCGATGACGGTGCGCCACTTCACGGACCGCTTTGCCGACCAGCGCTTCATCATATATGACCATAGGCGTGGCTACGGTTATTATTACGATGGCAATGAGCCGGTGATAATGTCTTTGCCCGCAGATCTGAACCACATAGCCACCGGCTATCTCAGTGATGAGATGCTCGATCCGGAGGAACGTCTTTTCAGGCAGCTCTGGAAGACATATTTCAAGGCAATCGCCATACCGGAACGTAAAAACCCCCGCAAACAGCGCCAGGATATGCCTGTGCGCTACTGGCGTTTCCTCACCGAAAAGAATTAACCGGTATTATTGCCAGATGACGTTGACGGTGTGAGGGAAAGGCTCGAAGTTTCGGTTCAGGATTATACGGCCGAGGTCAGATGATTTGTAGTGCTCGTTGATGTTTGCAATCTGCTGATCGGTCAGCGGCTGTTTGTCGATCTGTATCTGTTGCATATAGGCCGTGGCGGTGAGCAGATCGAGGAACAGGTCAGTCGGATTGTCGATTATTCCGTTGAGGCGTCCGGTCACGTCTTCCTTCCATTGGGCTATGGGAGTTTCACCGATTGGCTTGATGCCGACCGGTATATCGGTCAGTATGTTGTTAAAAAATCCGCGTAAGGTGTGAGTATAGTCACCAAGCATTGCCGTGGAATAGTCCAGGTCGTTGAGGAGTTCGCGATAGAATTCCTTGTTTGGTTGCCTGATGAGTGTGGTGTCGGCACCGGTAAAATCGTAGCCCCATGTGCGAGCGCGCTTTTCGTAAGGCAAAATGTGACGGCCACAGTAGTCACGTGTGAGGCTGCTGATGACCCATTCCCGTTCAGGTTCGGACAGGCTTACGTTTTTGAGGGCCTCGCGCAGATTGGCTGGCATCATCGTGTCAAGTTCCCATTTCAGTAATCTGTTATAGTCTTCCCAAACGGCTTTGTCCGTGATGTATGTGAAGCCGTATTCCATCAGGATAGAGTTTCGTTGGTTCTTCGGATCCACATAGCCTGCTCCCCCGTTCTGTTCCACTCCGCTGAGTTCGCGTTTATCGTTAAACGTGAGCGCTACATTGAGCGGCGATTCCTGATCAAGCCCTACCGTAATCGAACATAGCCGCCGTTGTTTGTCATTTTTGTCAATCACCTGTAGCGAATATGTGAAGCATCTGGCCGTTTCCATAGGGATCATGCCGTGGCCGTCGGAAAGTTGTACCGGATTATACACGCGAAAGGTCGTATCTACGGCAACGTTGTCGAGCAGCGGAGTCCAAGTCACTTCGCATATCACATCGTCAATATTTATCGGTGATTTCGGAGAGATGGTCACGTTAATTTCACCTTCACCGATCCGGATAGCATTGTCAATAAAATTACAGTCACCTGAGTCTGCCATAAGAGTCGACGATTGTCCGCCACCGCATGAAATAAGGGCCATCGCCATGGCCGTGATGTAGCCTTTTAAATAATATTCCGTGCTCATACCTTTGAGTGTAAATGATTTATTTTCACTGCAAAGATACAAAATAATATGATTTTGACACATTTTTTAGGATTTATTTGGAGGATAGGGAATTTGGCGTTATCTTTGCAGATAAATTTTAAAATTGGCTGACAATGTTTAAGAAAATACTGACATTTTTAATCATTTTGACTATAGGAGCTACACACTCGTCGGGCTTTGCAAGCGGTTTCAAGTTTAAAGTTTCGGTAGTAGATGGTGCAACAAATGAACCGGCAAAAATGGTCAAAATTAATATATATGAATATTTAGATCCGAATAAATATTCAACAAGAAATAAGAGATTAATAAGATATGGATATGCTTTTAATCTTGAAGGTGGAACCGTGGAATGTGAACTTGATTCAAAGCCTGATAAAAAGATACGTGTTGACGTTTCAATAATTGATGAATTAGACGATGGAATAATGCTACACTTCTTAAGAGCGAATGGCTATCCTCTACATAGATTTATAATGACTATTCCGGAAGATTCGGTTGAATCATATACGCATCCTACAATCACCATCAATCCCAAAAAGACGGACTGATTACGAACGATGATGCTATTCACATTATGTCTTAAATGAAACAACGCCAATATGATGCACATGAGTCAATATATAAAAATCAGGTCGATATTAGTTACTGTAGCTATATTCATCACGGGATTGTCGGCACTGGCCGAGGGGTTTGATCTTCACTTTAAAGTCTGGGATTCGGAACTTGATGTGCCTCTGCCTGGTCATTTAGATATATGGGAATCGCCAGACACTATCGATACCAGACACAGGATACATATGTTACGCGACAAAGAACTTGGGACCTCACATATAGGATTTGACGGCAAAGGGATACTTCATCTTGATAAGCGTCCGACAGGCCGGATTAAGATGAAGGTGGAGATATATACGAAAGCCGCCGTGCCACTTGGTGATGATAGATATGACTTTGAGCATTCACCATATTATAAGGAGAGTTATTTTTCCTTTATGATGCCGGAAGATGCCGGTGGGAACAGCTATGTGGCTCCCACCATCTACGTGAAGCGCGACATTGTGCCCAGCGTTGA
>CAZKRV010000064.1:0-10887 GCA_964555345.1 uncultured Bacteroides sp. | reverse complement strand
AAACTTAACAAAAAACGACGAAACCTCCAAATTGTTGCAAAAAGTGCATGGAAACTTAGATTAAATAGGAGTTCGATATAAGAATCATTAGTTCTAAGAATAAAACCATCAGTCATTTAGTACCAAACCAAGTGGCTGATTTTCTTGGCAATCTCGAATAAAATTAGTAAATTTAAGGTGTCTAGTCAAAAGATTTACAAGAATTTATATTATGATTACTGAAGACAAAATTACGGAAATTTTCTGTCTTGCTGACGATTTTTGCAAGTATTTTATACCCAGTAGGTCTGTAGGCACATGTTGCACCTGTTTCCGCAAACCGTATCGTATAACCGCTTCGTGAAGTTGCAGAAATCGGTGGTTCTGCATCTGATAGTATTCATCAAGGAAGTTCTTCTGGACACATGTACCGGCGTGGCATATGTTGACGAGCCTCTGTATTCGGAGGCATTCATTGAGAATGTGAAAGAGTTTCTTTCCCAAGAAACCGTCTATTTCCTTGGAATTCGTTTTTGATAATCAGTTGACTTTATTCTGATTTCTTATATTGAACTCACGTTAATTAAATGACGTCAAATTATTGCAATATACTTATTACACAAACTTAAGGACCAAGGCTAATATAGAAATACCAAATGATATCCAGATAAAAATTCTGAGTAAGGTATTTTCTTTAGCCAACTTTTCTAACTGCAAATTTAATGAGTCTTGTAGCGATTTAACTGAATTATCGGCTCTCTCCAATTGTAGCTTTATTTGTCTCTCAGAATTGCATAATTGCTCAATTTTATTTGAAGTCATCTCGTTTGACTGTATTATATCAGAAGTGAGAATAAGTACTTTTTTTAGGGCTTCTTCTCTAATGTGCTCATTATTGGCACTTTCTATTGCGTCTTGTAAATAAGAATCTGCGAAGGCATATAGATTTCTTTGCTCCTCATCATTAAGGTTTATTCCTTTACGTAGAGAATCAGACAGAGAAAGGAGTAATGCAGTGTTTTTCCCCGAGACAAATGTAATGGTTTGTAATAAGACAAAAAAGTTTTGAAAGATATCATGCTGTAACAACATAATATCTGCGAAGTCTTTAGACGATGATGAAAAGATACGCTTTAAAAAATTTCTTTCTTGTAACTCCTTAGCTTTTGTACGAGCGTCGTCAAGTTGCGTTGCTGTATCATTCAAAAAGGTGGAGAACTTTGAAGGATCTTTCAGTATTTCAGATGCAATGCTATTTATATTAAGTTTAAGGTTCGCATCGTTACCTGAATGGTTAATGGGGTGGGGAAGATTTTCCATAATATATATTATAAAAATATAAGGTTCATTCTTTCTTGTGTAAGGGAAATTAATTTATTTAACTCAGCCAACGAAGCGGATGATGTATCGACTATCGGAAGCTGGTCTATAAGGCTCTTAATTATAGCATTATTTTGAGACATAACTCTCTGCTTCTCGACATTCGCCAAAGAATAATCTATCTGCAAAGAAGATAATCTATTACTGATTTGATACCTCTCCATTATTAATTTAATACATTCATTCTGCACATTTTGACAGAGTTCAAGATAATTTGATGTATAGTACAAAAATTCATTAAATACAATAAGAGTCTTCTGCATTTCAAGATGAACACAGACTTGGGACATCATGATTTTCGTTTTAACTCTTTCATTATAATTAACCTGATCTTTAATAGCTTTGAATGCGACGTGCATAGTCCGAACTATCATTGGAAGATTCAAAGATGCCGGATTTTCTGTAATAATAACCTTCCCAATATTAAATGCCGTGGCTAAACTATGTGTCATCAACACAAGAAGATGTAGCTTCTTATCTTGAGCCTCTTTTGACCATTTACTATCTTTATACCTTAGTCGATGGAAAACTTGAAGAACAAACTCAGCGATTATGCAACCTCCAATTTTAAGGACTTCTGTGCGAAGATTATCACCCTCTTTATAAATCGCCTCAGCAAATTTACGAATTTCTCGGGAACTTGAATGTCTTAAACGCGATGAACCTGGAATGGGAAGGCTATTAGAAGAAAAGAAATCGGCAAACATATGACACAAATATTCCCAAATAGCACCAAGCCACGATTCTGGTTTGTTAAATTCTCGTCCGTATGCGTTCTTTGTCGTTTCTACAAATACACGAACACCATCAACATATGCAGAATCGGTAAATTTACCATCATGTATTTCTTTGATTGCCTTCCAAAAATAAGCGAGGTCGTGTGCATCACTCAAAATTCTATGGTCACCGCCACCAAATGAAATGTCCCGTTTTTTTTTATCACTAATAAATACAACCTCACCCTCGGCAGTAAACCCTCCTTGGAAATCAAGTGGATTATTTTCATGTTTAATCTGTTCATGAATTTTCTTTCCAAGCTTTCCTATCCAAGATTTACTATCATTACATTTTGATGCTAAACTATCGGGATTAGCAGGGTCACTTAGAAAAAAATCCAGTAATATTTCAGTTATTGCACAACCAAAGACGAGCAAAGCGTCTGTCCGATCAAAAGGTATCACATCAATAGATATCTTGGAAAGCTCATCTTGTATGACTTGCAATTCACTATCAATATCCATACAGGACAATGATATTTTATCATCACCTTTATATGGTGGAATTGTTTGTAAAATTGAGAAATCTAATTCCATAAAATATCTTTAAGATTATTATTATAACTGATACCACAAAATTACGGAAAATTTTTGAAAAATCGAGGCATAACATCTTGACTTTTCAATTAAGAAACATTCAATCTCATTACAAACCAATATTTTAGGTAGTGCGGTTTGGGGAATGGTTGGACAAACGCCATTTACACTATAGATTCTACTTCCCTGTCGGTTAGGTGATTTCGATGTCGCCTTTATCTCATTTCCAATCTGTTCCATTTCTTTGTCAGGTGTTCCTGTTAAGTCGATTGGGTCAAAAAGTTTTACTTTTGGAACCTCCCCTGTACTTTCAGGTTTATCAACCAATAGGCTATCCAACATAGGAATATCCTCTTGGAAAGTATCGCCTATTCTTCTGTGTCAACTGTTGCCCCTTTAACACAACTCATCATATCATCATACCTACCACATTCTCAAAACTGAAGACCTTGGGTTGACATTGGTCAACAGTTCTGGCGAAATCATAGAACAATGTCCCTCTGGTATCTTTCAGCTCAAGTCTTTTACTTGACAATGAATAGGAAGTAAAAGGCGAACCATCAACATACAAGTCAACCTGACCTTTGTGTTTGGTGGCATCAAAGAAGCTAATGTCTGTAGAGTAATCTTTTTCGGCAATTTCATAGTTGGCTCAGAAATTCTCCTTGACATAATTGACTCCCTTTTGGACATATCATAAAGGTGAGTCCTGAAGTGTTGAACTTACCTTGAACATCCAGTCCCCTCTGGGGTAATGTTATCTTCTTCTTTGTCTTTGATCTCCGCATTATCCGCTTCATGATAGGATTAAGATTTGCGCGCGAGGATAATTCTGTGTAACTTTGCAGCATGTTTCCGCTCAAGCAACTCGACCGGTTCATGCTGAAGAGCTTTATGCCGCTCTTCTTGATGACCTTTCTGATCTGCACTTTCATAGTGCTGATGCAATTCCTGTGGCAGCACATAGATGATCTGGTGGGCAAGGGATTGAGCATAGATGTGCTTGGCGAACTCTTTTTTTATGCGGCCTTGTCGATGGTGCCGCTGGCACTGCCGCTGGCGATATTGCTTGCGTCGCTGATGACATTCGGCAATCTGGGCGAGAGTTTTGAACTTACGGCCATGAAGGCCGGCGGTGTGTCGCTGTTTCGTGTGATGAGGCCGCTGATATGGCTGATGGTGGTAATAGCCATCGGTGCATTCTTTTTCCAGAACAATGCCCTGCCACTTGCTCAGGCGCGTATGTGGACGTTGCTCCGGTCCATGCGCCAGAAGTCGCCGGAGCTCGATATCAAGGAGGGTGAGTTTAACTATCAGTTGCCCAACGTCAACCTGTTTGTGAGCGAGAAAAATCATGAGACGGGTATGCTCTATGATGTGGTGATATATGACATACGTCAGGGCTTCGAGCGTTCGCGAGTGATCAGGGCCGATTCGGCTTCGCTGGCCATGTCGGACGACAAGATGCACCTCTACCTGACTATGCACTCCGGCGAGATGTTTGAGAATCTGCGTGACGCCACGGGAGTCAACACCATGACGCGCAATCAGCTCTATCGCCGCGAGAACTTTCAGAGAAAGCAATTCATGCTTGACTTTGATGCCAACTTCACCCGAATGGACGAGGGGGATATGCGTTCGCTATACATAGGCAAGAACGTGAGTCAGCTCGCTCACTCGATCGACTCGCTGCACCAGAGGGTAGACAGCATCGGCACCGACATAGGCAACGCTCTGCTCGAAGACCGGGTGCTCGGCCTGCAGCGCTATGAGGAGATCGTGGATCCTGACGGAAATTCGACTGTCAAGGCGCGTGAGCCGGCAGTCATGACCGTGCCGCTCAACGTGGATTCGCTCTTTGCGTCGGTGGACAACACGACCCGCCGCCGCTACTTTATGAGCGCGCAGGGAGCGGTGCAGCAGAAGCGCATGGAGAATCTGGGCCGATCGCTGTATATGGACGATGAGGCGAAGATCATGCGCCGCCATTCGATTGAATTGCAGAAGAAATTCACCCTCTCGCTGGCGTGCATAGTCTTCTTCTTTATCGGCGCGCCGCTCGGAGCCATTATCCGCAAGGGTGGTCTGGGTATGCCGCTGGTGATATCGGTGCTGCTTTTCATCATCTATTATATAATAGACAATACGGGCATGAAGATGGCCCGTGACGGCAAAGTGGCCGTGTGGCAGGGTGTGTGGCTCAGTTCTGCGATACTGCTGCCGCTGGGATTTTTCGTGACTTACAAGGCCGTAAATGATTCGGCCGTGTTTAACGCGGATGCCTATAAGAACTTTATCCGCGGACTGCTCAATACTGACAAACGCGAGATCACGCGCAAGGAGGTGGTGATCGAGGAAGTGGATCGCACCAGAGCGCTGGAAATGAACGGAGTGCTGCTGAGCGAGTGCCGCTCGTTTATGGCCGACTATGGCTCGCCTCAGAGCTATCGTGAATACTGGCTCGGCGGGGGATACCCGTCGCGCAGGGTGCAGTCGCTGATGGCGGCTCTGGAGCTGGCCGTGAGCTATATGGCCAACAGCCGTTCACTCAAGGTGATCAATGCGCTCAATAATCTGCCGCTATTACATAATTTCCGCATACTTCATCCCGATGCCGGATCGCTATGGAGCCGGGCCATGTATTGGTGTGTCCCGCTGGGTGTGCCGGTGTGGCTGCTGGCCCGCCGGTGGCAGCTGCGATTCCGCCGCAAGATTACGGTGATCGCCGATGAGGTGACCAAGATTGACAAATTACTCAACCAAGATGATTAAACTCGATACTATAGAGGAAGCCCTTGAGGACTTCCGCCAAGGCAAACTCGTGATCGTGGTCGACGACGAGGATCGTGAAAATGAGGGCGACCTGATTGTGGCCGCCGAGAAGATCACTCCCGAGCAGGTGAACTTCATGCTCAAGAATGCGCGCGGAGTGCTCTGCGCTCCGATCACTATGAGCCGTGCCCGCGAACTGGAACTGGATCCGCAGGTGCAGGTCAACACTTCGGTGCTCGGCACTCCATTTACCGTGACCGTTGACAAACTTGAGGGTTGCTCCACCGGAGTGAGCATTCAGGACCGCTGCTCCACGATCCGGGCTCTGGCTGCCCCGGAGTCGACAGCCGCCACATTTGGCCGTCCGGGGCACATCAACCCGCTTTATGCCAATGACTTCGGTGTGCTTGGCCGCACCGGCCACACCGAAGCCGCCGTGGATCTGGCCCGCTTGAGCGGTCTGCGCCCTGCCGCCGCCCTCATGGAGATAATGAGTGATGACGGCTCAATGGCGCGCCTGCCCGAACTGCGTCAGCGCGCCGACGAGTGGGGCCTGAAGCTAATCAGCATAGCCGACCTGGTGGCCTATCGCAACCGCACCGAGAGCCTTATCGAGCAGGGTGTGGAGGTGGATCTGCCCACGGCCTACGGTCATTTCCGCGCCATCCCGTTTCGCCAGAAGAGCAACGGACTGGAGCATATCGCTATAATAAAGGGTGATCTCAGCGGTGATGAGCCCGCTCTGGTGAGAGTGCACTCAAGCTGCGCTACCGGCGACATATTCGCATCGCGCCGATGTGACTGCGGCGAGCAGCTTCACACCGCCATGAAGCGCATAGAGGAGGCCGGACGCGGTGCCGTGGTCTACCTGATGCAGGAGGGCCGTGGCATAGGCCTGATGGAGAAAATGAAGGCCTATAAGCTCCAGGAGGAGGGCATGGACACTGTCGATGCCAACATCTGTCTGGGCCACAAGGCCGATGAACGTGACTATGGCGTGGGTGCTCAGATACTCCGCGCTATCGGAGTGACGAAGATGCGCCTGATGAGCAACAATCCGACCAAGAGGATAGGGCTGCAGGGTTATGGCCTTGAGATCGTGGAAACCGTGCCGCTCGAAACTACCCCCAACGAGTATAACCGCCGCTATCTTGCCACCAAGCGTTCGCGCATGGGCCACGACCTGAAGCAGGCGTGAACATGATCGCGCGTGTCGGCGTTTTAATTGTGAAATGAGTACCAAAGCCGACATACTGAAAATATGGCAGGAGTGTTTTCCCGCCGATGGCCCGGAGTGGAAAAAGATGTTTTTCGACGCCGCCTATTGTGATGAAGACGCCCTGACGATCACCGATCCCGCCGACAATGTCACGGCCAGTTCGTTGCTATTGCTGCCTTATGCAATGACTTTTCACGGTCAGCGCATAGGGCTGGCATATGTGTATGGTGCCGGCACGCTACGCAAGTATCGCGCGCGCGGCTTCATGAGCCGACTGATGAAGATGGCCGTGGCTGAAGCCTCAGAGCGCGGAGATACATTCATCGGGCTGATTCCGGCTTCGGACTCCTTGCGGCGTTATTATGCTCGCTTCGGTTTCGCTACCGTGGGATTCAGCCGGCCGGAGCGCTACACCGCGGCACATAAGTTTATGCTGTCAGATGATTTTGTCGAGGCGGCGCAGGATCCGCTGCAGCTTTATGCCGACTTCGGGCGGCTGATGGCGATGCGTCCATGCTGCGTGCAGCACTCGTGCACGCAGTTTCTCAC
The DNA here is from genome assembly GCA_964555345.1 of uncultured Bacteroides sp. Lineage (GTDB taxonomy): Bacteria > Bacteroidota > Bacteroidia > Bacteroidales > Muribaculaceae > UBA3263. The sequence goes on along the minus strand of CAZKRV010000064.1, from coordinate 3,675 downwards.
CGTGATGGACGATTGCCGGATCAGTGGCGGATTTTTTGCCGCGGCAGCCGATGCCGCGAGCGGCCGGGTAGTGTCAATGGTGTGGGGGCGGCCGGAAACGGCATCGGACGTGGTCCGCGTGACGGAACTGCTGGCTGAGTCACCTGCAGCAGCTGATGCCGCGTTGGCTTTGTTGCGGCGTAAGTGCCCGAATCGTCCGTTTACGCTGATGACGCAGCCGGCAGATTCTGAGATCGGTGGAGCTTATATAGCCGGCGCAATGCTCCGTGTGGTGCGTCCGGATAGCGCACTTGCCGTGATCGCGGCTTCGCACCCTGAGTTGAAACTATCGATCAGACTTAACGATCAGCTGATACCTGAGAACAGCGGGGTCTATCTGATAGCGAACGGCTCGGTGGAGCAGGTTGACGACTATGCCGGAGTGCCAGATCTTGATGTCAGTCCGGCAGTGCTCACGTCGCTGATGTTTGGCAGTGAGCCGGTGGCTGACGTGACCGGACTTCCGGCCATGAGGCCTCGTATCTCGCTGATGCTTGACTGAACGATCGGGGGGAATTATTCGTAGCGCATGGTGCTTGCGGGCGATATGCGGGAGATGATCATGGCCGGCAGCATCAGCACAAGCCATGACAGCAGCAACGCTCCACAGTTGAGCATCAGAATCGCGCTGACGGATATCTTCACAGGAACATAATCGACATAATAGCTCGCCGGATCGAGCGGTATGGCATGTGTCATGCTCTCGGCGGCAATCAGTATCAGGGCCACGGCATTGCCAATGATGAGTCCCTTGATCACGAGCCGTTCGGCCATGAGCATGAACGTGCGGCGGATCAGTCCGTCTGTGGCGCCGATTGATTTGAGCAGTCCGATGGTCTTGACCCTTTCCAATATTATAATGAATAGCGAACTGATCAGAGTGAAGGCCGCCACGGCCGCCATCAATGTCAGTATCACCGTCACATTGGTGTCGAGCAGATCGAGCCATGTGAAATAGACCGCGTCGGTCTGCAATATGGTGGTGAGGCCGTAGGCCCGGTTGGTGGATCCGCTATAATATGCGTGCAGCAGCTTGTTGCCGATCTGTCCGGCCAGAGGCTCTATCTCCTCCGGACGTAGTCCGCTGATGCCGACCGACGAAGCCTCGTCAGGTTTCAGTCCGAGCAGGCGGCGCGGAAGCGAGGGAGAGCAGTAGGCCACCGCGGCATCGTGCTCGTCGACTCCGGTGGAGTAGATCGAGTCCACGCGCAGTGAGCGGGTGCGCAGGCGGTTGTCGATAAAGAAATATGCGGGTATCTTATCGCCGACGGTCAGGCCCAGACGCGTGGCCATGATGGACGACACGATGATTGCGTTAACGCTGTCGGGCGACATGTAGCGTTCGGCTCCGTCAAGGTTTATGGCCATGAAGTCGTCGTCGGTCTTCAGTATCGCTGCCGTCGACACATGCTCGGTCACGGTGGCAGCTGATGGCAGCTCTATCAGGCTCATTAACTCAGCCAAGTCGATAGGTTCCTGAGTGCCGTCGGCCGACCAGGCGGTGACGGTGATGGCATCGTCCATCTCCATCAGCTTGGTCTTTACCTCTTTCTGGAATCCGAGCACCACGGCTACGCTCAGCATCATCACCATAACCGATAGCGCGACTCCACACACCGCAATAGCTACCGACGGCGATTTCTTGCGATTGTCGTCGGTGCGCCACCGCAGCCGCGTGGCCAGAAACAGAGCAGTCCGTCCGCGCATCTTCATAGTTCGCGTCCTTCGTATCCGCTGATCTTGCGCCGGTCATCGGCTCCAATCTCTACGGTTGCGCCTGTGGCTAGGTCGAGATTGACCATCGCCACGCGCGCACGACATTTGGTGCTGCCGGTATCGGGGTTGATCACCTGCTGTTCGAGTATCATGCTCTTTGTGCCGATCGATGCTGTGCGGGTAAGCACGGTAAGGGTTTCGCCGGGAAAGGTTGGGGCCTCAAAGTCGATGTCGATGTGTGCGATCACGGGGCATTGTGTCTTCGGTGCGGGAACCTTGCCTGTAACGTCAGCGAAGTATTTCACCTTGCCAAGATCCATTAGTTGCATATAGACCGAGTTATTGAGGTGGCCGAGTATATCGAAGTCATTGAACCGCAGTTCTACCGGGGTTATGTGCCGGAAATCGTTGTTGTCCATATCGTAGTCTTGTCAGTGGATAATGAGATCTGTTATAGCCTGCGACCCGACTGCGGCATTGATCTGCTCAAGCAGCCGTGAGCGCATGAACTGAAGGTCGGATTTCAGTGGAGCGGAGGCGATGTAGACGTGCATCACGCCTGATTGATCGACAAATCGCCGCGTGGTTTGGCGGTTTACGCCCTGTCCCACAATGTCACTCCACACGTAGAGAGCTCGTTGCCTGGATTCAGTATTCTCCATGCCGGCGCGGCGGAACACCTCATGAATTATGTCGCCAACAGATTGAGCTTCGGTCCTTTTCATGATTCGAGCGGAGTGAAATTGCCGTCAGCCACTTCCCACAGCCTGAAATCTTCGGCGGTGCGGTGTACGATCTCGTCAAGATGGGTGCGGTTTGTGTCGGTGATGAAGATCTGTCCGAACGCCGGATCTTCCACAATCTCCATAATGCGCTCTACGCGTCCGGCATCGAGCTTGTCGAAGATATCGTCGAGTAGCAATAGCGGGCGCATCGCAGTGGCTTCGCTCAGAAACTCATATTGGGCCAGACGCAGCGCTATGGTGAAGGTCTTGCACTGACCCTGCGATCCGGTGCGTCTCATCTCCATGCCGCCGAGCGTCAGCTCCAGGTCGTCGCGATGCGGGCCGACCGATGTGTGGCGCAATATCTCGTCGCGTTGACGGTTGCGCTCAAGCATCTCGGACAGCGTGCAGTCTGCGGTGGACGGTGCGTAACGCATGTCCGGTAATTCGTCGCTGCCAGAAATCCGGCGGTAATATTTCTCAAAAATAGGCTTCAATCGCTCGACCCATTGGCGGCGGGCCTCCGTGATATATGAGGCAGAGATATCCATGCCGGTTTCTACGGCTTCGAACAATCCGCGGTCTGAGATGGCATCGCGGAGCATGCGGTTGCGCTGTTCCAGGCCGCGGTTGTAGCGGATAAGGTGGTCGAGATATCGAGCATCGCCCTGGCTGATCACCATGTCCATGAGCTTGCGACGCTCTTCGGCGCCTTCCCTGATCAGGTCTGCATCGGCCGGCGAAACCATCACAAGCGGAAATGTGCCTATGTGCTCGCTCAATCTCTGGTATTCCTTACCTTTGCGTTTAAGGCTTTTGCGCCGTCCGCGAGTCAGGCCCATCGTAAGGTCCTCGTCGAGTCCGCGTCTGGCGTATTGACCTTTGAGCATGCCGAAGTCTTCGCCCTGTTTGATCAAAAGAGCGTCGGAAACACCGGTGAAACTCTTGCAGAAGCTCAAAGTGAATATGGCATCGAGCAAGTTGCTCTTGCCCATGCCGTTGTTGCCGAGCAGACCATTGATTTTCGGCGAAAAATCAAGTCTTGCAAGGCTGATATTCTTGAAATTGTCGATTGAAAGCGATCTTAGTTGCATATGTGCAAAGGTAACACTTTTCCTCTTTATTGGAAAATTTTACGGTATCACCTCTTTATATTATGTGATCGATTGCCGGATCATGCACGTCAGTGGGGTGG
>CAZKRV010000063.1:8555-11000 GCA_964555345.1 uncultured Bacteroides sp. | reverse complement strand
CGCTGTAACTGATTTGTAAACGCATTTTGATAACCTTGTAAAAGCATGCATATATCAACGATTTTGGGCAGCCCCGAGCACACAAATACAATACGTTAATTATCAACATTTTACCCCCCCATTTTTCAAAAATTTTACGTTGATAATCTTTGTAATATCCAGACTAATTTTCGTAACTTTGCCACCGTACGGACATCAATCGTTCAACCATATCGCCTAAATAATCACCAAAACAACGCAACATCTAAACCTGATCAGCAACATGATTTCACGTTTCATCACAGCCACAATACTGGTCCTGATTGCAGGATCGCTCCAGTTCACAGCCAAAGCTGATAAACTCGAAAAGTTCATAATCTACGGCCATATCTATGAACTCGACGACTCGACCGGCTATAGAAGTGTCGACAGCGTGGAAGTAAGCCTGATGCGCAATGACACCATAGCGGTGCCATTTCGTGTGCTCAATGGCAACGACTCCTTGAAGCTGTCAAACGCCAACATGAGGTTGCTTGTCAACAGCGGTCGCGGCATCTACGACCTGGTGTTCTACAAAGAGGGCTATGATCCGCTGCTGAAGCAAGTGAGAGTGACGGCAGTGAGTCAGGATCAGGTATATGTGAGCGAGATACAGATGACGCGCGAACGCAATGTGCAGCTTGAAGGTGTGGAGGTCAAGGCCACGGCTATCAAGATGGTAATGAAAGGCGACACAATAGTATATAATGCGGCGGCTTTCAACACAAGCGAAGGCTCTATGCTTGAAGCGCTCGTGCGTATGTTTCCCGGAGCGGAAATCAACTCCGACGGCCAGATCAAGGTCAACGGCAAGGTACTGAATGAGCTGCTTATCAACGGCAAAGACTTCTTCAGCGGTGATCCGAAAGTGGCACTCCAGAATCTGCCGGCCTATACGGTAGACAAAGTCAAGGTCTATGACAAGGGCGCCGATGACGCATATCTGACCAAATCAGACATAAAACTGACACGCCGCGAAGAGGAAGAAAATCTGGTCATGGACGTGCAACTCAAGAAGGAATTCAACAAAGGATTGCTCGGCAACGTGGAAGTAGGCTATGGACTTAACAACCGCTATACGGGCCGACTGTTCGGCCTGATGTTTGCCGAGCACTTCCGATTGAGCGCATTCGGCAATTTCAACAATATCAAGGACACCGGCAGCGCATCGACCGACGGCGGCTGGAGCGGAGGGTGGAACGAGCCCGGAGTGCTTAACCTGCAGATGGGCGGCGTGGACTATCTGTATGAAAAAGGGAAATGGCGCTCTAACGGCAGCGCCAAAGCAACGCGCGAGGACATCACCGACCATAGCGAGACTGCCGCTACCGACTTCTATGACACGGGCGACGTCTACCGCCGGTCAGACTCACGCGTCAAGACCGTGAGACAGCACTTCTGGGTTAAAAACGAAACGAACTATAAAGGAGACAACGTATTCATGAGATTTTCTCCTTATATAGAATACACTACTGACGACAGCCACTCGATAGGCCGCTCGGCCACATTCTCGGAGCAGCCTGACGAGCAGAGCCGCGTGGAGTCGCTTGACTCGCTTTTCAAAGGCAACAATCATGCACAGTCGCGATTCGGGAGATTCATGATGAACCGGCTCGGCACAATATCAGTCAGCAATCCGGAGCACCTGTTTGCAAGGCTATACACCTCAGGCACATGGGCGCCATCGGAGATGAAGGGCAAATTCTGGTTTGAACTCAACGGCTTGCACAGTCGCGATGAGACCGAAACGCGCAGCATCTATGACCAGACCATAGGTCATGACGCTCCGGAAGGCACCACTCCGGTGCGCCGCGACAGCTACCTGAAAAATCCGACGTTCCACACCAACGCCAACGGCACGGTGACATTTTCACAAGAACACAACTCGTTTTCCGACTCCTACAAGACGGGATGGTCGCTTTATGCAAGCGCAAATTACACGTATGACAACAATTATAGCCGTCATGACTACTGGTTAGCCACCGGCGATGACATCAACGAATATTTCCGCGAAGACATAGTGCTGCCCTCACTGACCATGCCTGAAAATGCCCATATAGACACCGGCAACTCCTATCATACACGATATACGTCAAATCAACTGGCAGCCTCAGTGAGGTGGAGCTGGCAACGCAGTGCGCTGTCAGACGACAACGAGAAATTCAACCCGTCATACAGATTCAGTGTGGCCTTATCCGACGAATTCAATCTACGCCACGCAGCCCGCAATGAAGCCGACGGCATACAGACCAAGACACAGCGTTTCAATAATGTGCAGCCAAACGCAACATTTCAATTCTCCTCGTCCAATAGAAAACGATATCTCAATTCCTCCATTTCATACTATATGAATATGTCGGCACCTGACATATTCAACCTGATGCGCACCACACAGAGCACCAACCCTTTCGCAGTCTACGAACGCGG
>CAZKRV010000063.1:0-8455 GCA_964555345.1 uncultured Bacteroides sp. | reverse complement strand
GGCGATCCGCTCAAGAGCGTGGTCAACAATTACAACGTCAACGTCGGCATCAACTCCCAGTACTCGTTTATCAACGGATCTGATATCAGCATCGGTGGCAACGGCAGCTGGAACGGTTCGCGATCGGCGCGTGAAAACTTTTCGGCCATCAATGTGTACTCCTACGGAGCCTTCATCAACGGCACGGTGAAACTGCCACGCGAATTCGAGATCAAGACATCACTTAACTTCAGCGCCAGGCGCGGTTATGATGACCCTAACATGAACACCAACGAGTGGCTCTGGAACGCGTCGGCATCGAAAACCATAATGAAAGGCTCGCTCACGTTCAGGCTCAGTGCGGTGGACATACTCGCACAGAGATCATCAATCACCATGAGAGTCAATGCACAGGGCAGCGTCGAAACATGGCAGAACAGCACGCCGCGCTATGCCATGCTATCGGTGATATACCGCTTCCGCAGCACTCCGAAAAACAGCGACCTGAAGGCAAACAACGCCTTTTGATCATTGATCACTCCGGTAGCCAAAGCCTCTCTGCCATATTTCAATGCGATCTGCCATAGATGTGTAAAGTTAAAAATATTTTAGGAATAATCGGCCAAACGTTTGCATGACTAAGTTTTTTAGCTTAACTTTGTGGCTGCTCATTACACAATAAACATAATAACAATTTCATGTAATCATTTCATGCCATGAAACAAACCAATCGCATTGCATTTTCAGTGATGTCGGCTCTGGCTGCGTTTCCCGCCATACAAGCTCTGGCGGCCGACGCGGGAGATCAGACAACCGAAAAGCGTCCGAACGTGATCCTGCTCGTGGCCGATGACCTCGGCTATGGCGACATGGAGTGCTACGGCGCAAAAAACATCGAGACCCCGAACGTGAACCGTCTGGCAACGGAAGGCATACGCTTCACCAACTGCCACGCCACAGCCGCTACCTCCACCCCCTCACGTTATAGTCTTCTCACAGGCGAATATGCCTGGCGCAGAAACGACACCGACGTGGCGCCCGGTAACTCATGCGCACTGATCAAGCCCGACCAGTACACAATAGCCGATATGTTTCATGACAACGGCTACTTCACCGGAGCCATCGGCAAATGGCACCTCGGCTTAGGCGAAGTCACCGGCCAACAGGACTGGAACGGCCCTCTGACCTGGACTCCACGCGACATCGGCTTTGACTACCATTACATACAAGCCGCCACAGCCGACCGCGTGCCCTGCGTCTATATCGAACAGGACACTGTGGCAAACTATGACCCCACTGCCCCCATCTCGGTGAGCTACAGCCAGAACTTTGCAGGCGAACCCACCGGCGCCAAGAACCCTGAATTGCTCAAGCTCATGTATAGCCACGGCCATGACCAGTCGATCGTCGACGGCATATCACGCATAGGCTACATGAAAGGCGGCGGCAAAGCGCTGTGGAAAGATGAGAACATCGCCGACTCCATAGCCGACCACTCGCGCCGATTCATCTTCGAACACAAAGACGAACCTTTCTTCCTCTATCTCTGCACCAACGACCCACACGTGCCCCGCTGGCCTCACGAACGCTTCCGCGGCAAAAACATCATGGGTCTGCGCGGCGACGCCCTCGCTTCATTTGACTGGACAGTAGGCCAGGTGCTTGATGCGCTGGACGAAGCCGGCATAGCCGACAATACCCTGATCATTCTCACCAGCGACAACGGCCCGGTGCTTGATGACGGCTATGTAGACCAAGCTATCGAGAAACTCAACGGACATTCACCCTCCGGTCCATTCCGCGGCTACAAATACTCCGGTTACGAAGGCGGCACCATGGTGCCTTTCATCGTGCGTTGGCCTGATGCCGTCGAAGCAGCCAAGGAGACCAACAACACGCTGATGAGCCACATCGACCTGTTTGCATCGCTCGGAGAGCTGATCGGCGCCGAACTCCCTACCGGAGCAGCTAAAGACAGCGGCAACAGCCTCGACCAGATTCTGGGCCGCAGCCTTGAACACCGTCCTTGGGTGAGCGAGCTGAACAATACCCGCAACCTCTGCGTGCGCACCGCCCGCTGGAAATTCATTGCCGCCAACAATGGAGGCAAGACCGTCAGCTGGCCTGCAAAGGGTGTCAACGGCTTGATCGAAACAGGCAATGACCCCAAAGATCAGCTCTACGACATGGAGAACGATCTCGGTGAAACCACCAACGTGGCTGAACAATACCCCGACATCGTGAAGATGATGAAAGGGGTGCTGCGCGACGCTACTCGCGTAGAGTTCACCCCTCCTACTTACTCCACTCCCACCGATGAGCACTGGTACACCATGACCACCCCGCTGCGCGAAAACCGCTGCGTGACCGTGAATAGCTCCGGCTATCTTCACGGCATGGACCTGAGCAACGGATACTTTCCGCGCGGACAGTGGAAATTCGTGGAACGTGAAGACGGCACCTGCGACATTATCAACCGACTCAACGGTAGCTATGTCAACCCCGTGTCCACCTCAACCACCCCGGCCCGCTTCATGACCACAGCCACCCAGCCCGAAAAAGGGTGGCGCATAGACTATGCCTTAACCGAAGGCATGGTGGTGTTCTATACCGATGACCTCTCATCCCAACTTAACCAGACAACACAGGCCGCCCACTCCTATCAGATAATCAACTGGGGCGGTGGCCGTCACGACGATGCCGGTTGCCAGTTTCTGCTCACCGAAGTGACCGGTGGTGCACTTCCCGAAATCCAGATGCCCACCACCAAGTCAACCCCGGTGGCCTCCACAGCTGACAATCCCCGCTGGTTTACCATCTGCGCTCCTCTGCGCAGCAGCTATTACACCGGCGTATCGCCCACAACAGGACTCATCGGCCAGACAGCCTCATGCCTGCTCCCTAACCTGATATGGCGCTTTGAGGATCGTGGCGACGGCACCTTCAACATATTCAACATGGACGCAAAGAAATATGTGAAGCCCCAGCTCGTATCCGGAGGACGCCAGTTTGAACTCGTCACTGAAGAACCTGACAATGGAGGCTGGACTTTCGGTGCCGCACAGACATCTGGCTACTACACCATCACCTGTGGCACCATGCAGTTCAACCAGTCTCAGGAAGCCAATGGCTGGAAAATAATCAACTGGGGTGACGGCACCAACACCTCCGACGTTGGCTGCCAGTTTCGCTTCACTGACGTGACCAACGAAGTATCCCAGTTCTACACCGGACTGGCCTACGTTCCCGCAGCCGAAACCATGTCAAACACCTATTATGATATGCTCGGCCGCCCCGTAGCCAATCCCGGCCACGGCGTCTTCATCGCCCCCGACGGCCGCAAGGTGATCCTCTGAGCCATAACGACATTACAAAAAATCCGCGGGAACGTATGTACGGTTCCGCGGATTTTTGTTAATTTTGCAGTCTAAAACCATAATCAGGAATTATGAACACTGACACGTTTGAAATGGTGGCCAAAACCTTCCGGGGACTCGAGGAAGTGCTGGCCGAGGAACTTCGCGGCATGGGAGCGCTGAATGTTGAACCCGGCCGACGCATGGTGTCGTTTGAAGGCGACAAGGAGATGCTATACAAAGCCAACCTCCGCTGCCGCACCGCCTTGCGCATTCTCAAACCTTTCTATAAATTCACTGCCCACACTCCCGAAAAGCTCTATGACAGGGTGAAGGAGTATGACTGGACCAGACTGCTCTCGCCCGCTGACACCTTTTCGATCGACGTGACTGTCAATTCCGACGAATTCACCCACTCACGCTTCGTGACCTACAAGGTCAAGGACGCGATTGTCGACTTCTTCCGCGACCGCGACTCTGAAGGACGCCGCCCCGGTGTGCGCCTGACCGATGCTGACGTGATGCTCAACGTGCACATATCAGGTTCGGAAGTGACACTGAGCCTTGACTCAAGCGGCGAGTCACTCCACAAACGCGGCTGGCGTGCCGCCCAGACCGAAGCTCCGATCAACGAAGTGCTTGCCGCCGGCATCATACTCAAGAGCGGCTGGCGCGGTGACTGCCCCTTTGTCGACCCCATGTGCGGATCAGGCACCTTCCTGGTCGAGGCCGCACTCATAGCCGCCAACATAGCTCCCGGCATATTCCGCTCATCGTTTGCCTTCGAGCGCTGGAAAGATTTCGAGCCTGAAATATTGGACCGCGTATATAATGACGACACTGAAGAACGCGAAGTTACCTGCCAGATCATCGGTGCCGACATGTCTCCCAAGGTACTGAACATAGCCCGCGAGAATCTGAAGCAGGCCGGAGTGGCCAAATATGTGACCCTTCAGGTCAAGCAACTGTCACAATGGACCGAGGCTCCGGCCGGCGGCGTGATGGTCACGAATCCGCCATACGGCGAACGCCTGAAGCCCGAAGACCTCGACGGACTCTACGTGACGCTCGGCGAAAAATTGAAACACGTATTCACAGGCTATCACGCATGGATCATCGGTTACCGCGACGAGCAGTTCGCCAAGATCGGCCTGTCACCCTCATCGAAAGAACCGATGCTCAATGGCGCACTCGAATGCGAGCTGCGCGAATACATCATATTTGACGGCGACATGCGGTCATTCCGCAAGGCTGGCGGCACAATCAAGCGCCCCGAAAGCGAGCGTCCCGCCCGCCGCAGCAGCCGCTTCGGCGACCGCGAACGCAAACCATTTGACCGCAAGCCCTTCGGGCGCAAAGGCCTTGAAAACGAGCCGCGCGAAGATCGCGAAGCGACAAAGCCGGCCGGCACCATTCACTCCGACAACCCGCTGGCCGCACGGCGCAACATCAAGGCGCTCGACGCCATCATGAACCGCACGGCACAGGACTCGCCCGCTCCCGCCCCACGCAAAGGCTGGCGCCGCAAGACGAAATAACATAAAAAAGACATCTAAATATGAATATATTACTGCTCGGCAGCGGTGGCCGCGAAGCCGCATTGGCATGGAAAATCAGCCAGAGCCCCAAGTGTGAACAGCTCTATATCGCTCCGGGCAACGGAGGCACACGCGCTTTCGGCCAGAATGTGGCCATAAAGCCCACCGACTTCCCCACGATCGAGGCGTTCGTACGCGAACATGGCGTGACTCTGCTCGTCGTTGGCAACGAAGACCCGCTGGTGGCCGGCATACGCGACTATTTCGCGGAAGCTATGCCCGAACTACTGATCGTGGGCCCGGGCCGCGACGGCGCAGCATTGGAAGGGAGCAAGGACTTTGCCAAGCACTTCATGATGCGCCACGGCATTCCCACTGCCGCCTACCGCTCATTTACCGCTGAGACCGTAGAAGAAGGCTGCGAGTTCCTGGGCACCCTCAAGGCTCCATACGTGCTCAAGGCCGACGGTCTGGCAGCCGGTAAGGGCGTGCTGATCATAAACGACCTCGAAGAAGCCCGCGGCTCACTCCGCGAGATGCTCGGCGGCATGTTCGGACAGGCATCAGCCACCGTGGTGATCGAGGAATTCCTGAGCGGCATAGAATGCTCGGTGTTCGTGCTCACCGACGGCACGGGCAATTACCGCATACTCCCCGTGGCTAAAGACTATAAGCGCATAGGCGAAGGCGACACCGGTCTCAACACCGGCGGCATGGGCGCAGTCAGCCCCGTGCCTTTCGCCGACGCGGAGTTCATGGCCAAGGTCGAAGAGAGAATCGTACGCCCCACGGTCAACGGACTCATTGCTGACGGCATCGACTACCGCGGCTTCATCTTCCTGGGCCTGATCCGCGTAGACGGCGAGCCGATGGTGATAGAATATAATGTGCGCATGGGCGACCCTGAAACGGAGGCCGTGATGCTGCGCGTGAAGTCTGACCTGCTCCCACTGCTCGAAGCCGCCGCCAAGGGCAATCTCGGCGAAATGCCTCTGGAGATCGATCCCCGCACTGTGGTCACAGTGATGGCGGTGAGCGGAGGCTATCCCGGCTCATATCCAAAGGGCAAACTCATGACCGGACTTGACGCCGTGACCGGATCAGTGCTCTTCCACGCCGGCACTGCAGTGACCGAAGCCGGCGAACTGGTGACCTCCGGCGGACGCGTCATCGCCGCAAGCAGCTATGGCGACTCAATCGCCGATGCTGCCGAGCGCTCATTTGCCGCCGTGCGTGCCATCGAATTTGAAGGAAAATACTTCCGCCGCGACATCGGACGCGACCTGATGAACCTCTGCTGATACGGTATACATCATATGCTGCGCCGACGCGTAAACGTGCTTGATAGTGTGGCCACCTCAAGCGGCACGACAGTGCTGCTCGGGGTGGCCGCTCTGATTGAAGTGGCGGTGGCTCCGGAAGCGATGCCGGGCTATGGGGCCATAGGACTGTGGATACTGATCGCCGCAGGCCTGTTTCCCGTGTTGCGTCATTTCAACCTCACCCTCAACGGTTCCCCGCTCCCATGCGCCATGTTTATGCTGCTTCAGGCAGCAACGGCGTGTGCCGACCCTGATCCGCTGCGCAATAGCCTGCTTGCGGCGACAGCTCTGGCTGGCGCATCACTGCTTTTCGCCTGCTTTCAGGACCGCAAGGCCACTCAGCTGATATTCACCGCCATGCTGCTATGCAGCATCGGCATGGTCTATGAATGGGCCTATGCGGCACTGGCTGTAGCGTTCGTGATCGGGATATTCCAGATGCGTGCCTTCTCACTGCGGGGACTCGTAGCCGTGATGCTCGGCATAGCCACCGGTCCGCTGTTGCTCTACGGATTCGGCATAGCCGAGCTATCGCTTCCAGCCATGCCTGAACCACTCTGGAATGCCGACACCGCACAACCGATCCATAGCCTCGTATCAGCCGCAATCGCGTCAGCATTCTGCCTGATCTTCGGCGGCAGCTGTATCCTCACGTCCTATGGTTATCCAGTGCGCACCAGAGCCTACAACGGCATGATCTACGCAATCACAATATGCGCCATAGTCTGTGTGGCGATAGACCTGGCCAATGCCGCCATTTATCTGCCGCTACTCAACCTCTGCGCCGCCTACCACATCGGACACTTCGCCGTGTCGCGCTCGCGCGGCTGGATCGGAGTCTGCACAGCCATCGCGGCCATCACCGCGCTCTACGTCTGGAACGCATGGAAATAATCATCGAGAACCATATACCTTATATCCACGGTGTGCTCGAACAGTGCGGCCACACCGTGAGCTATCTCGCACCGGAGCAGATCACTCCGCAATCTGTCAGCAATGCCGATGCGATAGTGATACGCACCCGCACCCGGGCTGACGAAGCCCTGCTCGACGGCTCGCGGGTGAAACACGTGGTCACAGCCACCATCGGCACCGACCACATCGACACCGCCTATTGTCAACGGGCCGGAATCAGGGTGAGCAATGCTCCCGGCTGCAACGCTCCGGCAGTGGCTCAATACGTGCTCGCGTCCATTGCCTCAATCTATGGTCCGCAACGGTTGCCGGAACTGACCCTCGGCATCGTGGGAGTGGGCCATGTGGGCAAGATCGTGGAACGATGGGCTCGCGCGCTCGGCATGAAAGTGCTGCGGTGTGACCCTCCCCGCGCCGCCCGCGAGGGCGATGCCGGATTCGTAAGTCTCGGAGAAATCGCCGCCGAGGCCGATGTGGTCACATTTCACACTCCGCTTGACGACACCACGCGCCACTTGTGCGGATCCGAATTCATCAGCCGGCTCCGTCGCCGCCCGATGATCATCAATGCCGCGCGCGGAGCCGTGGCCGACACCGACGCACTGGCCGACGCACTCGAAAGCGGCACGGTCAGCGCAGCCGCCATAGACTGTTGGGAGGGAGAGCCGCGCATATCGTCTCGCCTGCTGCAGCTCGCCGCCATAGCCACACCTCACATTGCCGGATATTCGGCCGAAGGAAAGATGCGCGCTTCAGCCATGGCCGCCGCCGCAGTCGACAGCGCAGCACGGCTGCCACTGCCTGCGGTCAGCGATGCCCCCACCCTCGACCGCATCATCGCGACATATGACCCGATGGCCGACACGGCCGCGCTGCGCGCCGAACCAACTGCTTTCGAGGCACTGCGCAACAGCTACCGTTACCGCCCCGAGCCGTGAACCATACAGCGTTAAAAAGCGTTATGATTTCAAGAACAAAACAACATCATCAACACTTAAAATTACGCTTATATGAAAAATTCAAATAACTCTAAGATTTGGCTCGTTGTGGGAGTAGTGATTCTTGTCGTGCTCCTGTTTTTGTGGCTCACCGAAGCATTCTCGGTCGGCGACACCGACGTAAATGCTCCTGAAGCTCTTGCTTATTTCAGCAATATTGCATAACTTTGCGCATCAGGAACAAAAATAACCCCTCATAACTGAATCTATTATGGAGAATAACGAAGAACTGTTGGCAACCGTACGTGCCAAGGCTACCGAATGGCTCGGTGACGGCTATGACGCGGAAACCCGTGCCGAAGTAAAGCGTCTGCTTGACGCGGAAGATCCCACCGAGCTGATCGAAT
>CAZKRV010000062.1:0-11016 GCA_964555345.1 uncultured Bacteroides sp. | reverse complement strand
ACATGGCAAACGCGGATTTGGCTGCCGGTACTCATAAACGGTATTCAGCCAGAGGATTTCTATCGCGCTTTGACGATTTAACCTCCATAGGAGCCTATGGGAATGTCAATAATGTCGGTGCGGCTAAATCGCCTGAGCAACATGAAAACATATGGAATTCCAATGCCCTGCTGACCGATGAGGTGACCTACAGAACTGCGGGCGTCAATCTATACAATTCCACTAATGACCGCCGCAGGGTGTTCGATTTGACGTTAACGGGATTCTCCAATTCAAATCACAATGAGACACGAACCAACTCGACGCATTTCCTGCCTGAAAACGAGGTCTATTACTCACGTTCGCTATCGAATTCAAAGTTGACACAAGGCGGTCTGAATTTAAGCGCAGGGGCTCAATTCCGATTCAAGAAAATCTATTCATTGACAAGGCTTGAAGGGGGATTGGGACGCACAAAGTCAGATGGCAGCAGCAGTTCCGATTATGATGACTCCCGGTTTACCAACAGATATCTGACGGCAATGAGAGGAACATCGGCGTCATGGGACGTCCGCGGATATGAGAAGATGGAAATCAGGATGCCTTATAATAATGACATAGTACTTATTGAGGCAGAGGGAACGCATAACAGGAGGAGACTTGACCAGTGGGCTGTAAGTAACCGCGCTACGAGTGATGGCACAGCCATTTTAAATGACTACATCTATTCTCCTAAATACCGCTCAACGGCAAACGCATCGGCGCAGTATGAACACGTTTTTCCTGTTGGTCTCACAGTAAAACCCGGATATGAATTCCGATGGCTTAACAGTAATGACCGGCGGGATCTGAGCCACTATCTGCCGGATTCCATCATGGAACAGGTTCCCATATATACGGACACCATTACGTTAATATCTGATTTCAAGCAAAGCTATGTATCAAACACTACAAGCCGACAACATATAGCCAAGGTGGATGCGTCAGTTGCTTTAGGGAAGGTAAAATTGGATTTAAACCTTCCTATTACATGGATTGGCGACAAAATGACTGATACACGCGCCAATACAATAAATAGGAATTCCGTTGCCTTCGACCCGAATGCCACCTTGCGCTGGAAGTGGTTTACCGTGGAATACTTACATACGACGATGACTCCATCAGCTGTGCAGTTATTGGATTTTGTGGATGATTCCAACCTTATGACCATACGCAAGGGTAATACTGATCTTAAAAATGCGTATACGAACAGGGCAAACATCCGCTTTTCCAAGCTCAATACCGCCCTACAGCAAGAATACCGTTTCAATGTAAGTTATTCAGAGACAGGAAATGCTTTGGTTGAGGCCGTTGAGTACAATCCGCTGAACTCCGTTACGACGATTATGACCCATAATGTTGACGGCAACCGCTTTTTCTCGGCATCGGCAAACTATTACCGGGGTTTCGGAGCATTCAAACGGTGGATGTTTAACGGCAATATAGGAACATCGTTGAATCGTAGTGTGGCTTTTTCCACCATCGAAAGTGATTTAATGAAAAGTATTGTGAATTCCACTAATCTGAGCACGACACTTTCACTGAAGTATACCAATAATAAGTTTTCAGTCAGGGGATTTACCTCCATGCGTGAGCTTATAACACGTGGTAACCTTGATTCATTTATCCGGACAACCGGATTCAACGGCACTTTCGGGATAAACGGATGGGTAAAACTACCTGTTGGTTTCTATATTGAAACCTCTCTAAGTTACTTTGTTCGAACAGGCTATTCAGATCCGATCATGAATAAAAACAGCCTGATATGGAATGCATCTGTCCAGAACAGTTTCGGAGCGAAAAAAGAGTGGATTGTAAGGCTTGACGGGTTCGATATGTTCGGACAACTTTCCAATATCAATCGCATTGTGAATGCTCAGGGGATTACTGAAACAAGGCGAAATACCATAGGGCAATATTTTTTGCTCCACCTTCAATATCAGTTTTCTTTTTCCAAGCAACAACATTAAAGATCCAGAGGCAACTCGCGATCAACCATCTTCTCTATCTCCGAATAGTCCTCATAAGCCTGTTGATAGTCAGGCAATGCTGTAATATCCAGAAGAAGTGGTTCCTCAAAATACTCATTACGCCCCTCAATCTCGGAGACTAACGGGCGTAATGTTTTATTATAGCGATTATATAAATCAGGAATCAACTTATGCACAGACCTACACTAAATATTTTTCAGATAAGACTTGACCTTTTTCAACACATAGTTTAGAATCCGAGTTTTTATTGTAACTTTGCAGACATAAACGTCTAACCCTAACAATCGACTAAGACAGGTTTTGAAACCGGTAATATATCAACTTCTGCCCCGTCTATTTTCAAACATGACGGAAAGTCCGGTGCCGTGCGGCACCATAGAGCAGAACGGCTCAGGCAAGTTCAGCGGCATCACTTCATCGGCCTTGAGAGCCATCAGATCATTGGGAGCCACACATGTGTGGTTTACCGGAGTGATCGAACACGCCCATTGTCCCGACTATTCGGCTCACGGCATAGCCCCCAACAACCCACACGTGGTCAAGGGGCAGGCCGGATCCCCCTATGCCATCACCGACTACTACGACGTTGACCCCGATCTGGCCGACAATCCGGAGCGGCGCATGGAGGAATTTGAAGCCCTGATAGAGCGCACCCACAAGCAAGGACTGAAAGCGCTGATTGACTTCGTGCCAAACCACGTGGCCCGAGAATACCATAGCGACGTAGCTCCGAAAGGAGTGCGCGATCTCGGGGCCGACGACATAAAGGACACAACATTTCATCGCGACAACAATTTCTATTATCTGCCCGGCACACGCTTCGCACCTACCAACGTGTATCTCGGCGACTACGTGGAGGAGCCTGCCCGAGCGTCAGGCAATGACTGCTTCACTCCAAGTCCTGACCGCAACGACTGGTATGAAACGGTGAAACTGAACTACGGCATAGACTACTGCGGCGGCTCCGGCTGCCACTTCGATCCTGTGCCCTCGACGTGGAGCAAGATGCTCCACATATTGCGCTATTGGGCAAAAAAGGGCGTAGACGGTTTTAGATGTGACATGGCACACATGGTGCCGATCGAGTTCTGGCACTGGGCCATACCTCAGGTAAAGAAGGTCAACCGCCACATCATCTTTATTGCCGAGATATATGACGTGAACCTATACCGTCCATACATCTTCGATGGTGGATTCGACTATCTCTACGACAAGGTCAACCTCTACGACACCCTACGCGGAATCCAATGTCACGGAGTGAGCGCAGCAGCCATCACCGGCTGTTGGCAGAAGGTTGACGGCATCGGCGACCATATGCTCAACTTTCTGGAAAACCACGACGAGCAGCGCTATGCCTCTGACTTCTATGCCGGACGGGCCGACACCGTACTCCCCTCGCTGACAGTAAGCGCACTGATAGGCACCGGCGCCATGATGATCTATTTCGGACAGGAGCTGGGCGAAAAGGGCATGGACACGGAAGGATTCAGCGGACGTGACGGCCGCACCACAATATTCGACTACTGGAGCCTGACAACTATGCGTCAGTGGCTGGGCGGAGGCAAGCCCTCGGCTGCAGGACTGACTCAGGAACAGGTGGCACTGCGTAATCTCTACCGCAAGATCCTGGCGCTGTGCAATGACAATCCTGCCATAAGCAAGGGCCAGTTCTTTGACCTGATGTATGTGAACTACGAAAATCCCGACTTCGATCCCAACCGGCAGTATGCGTTCCTACGGCATCACGATGACAGCACTCTGCTCATAGCCGTGAACTTCGGAGGAGAGCAGGCCGATGTGGCCATCAACATACCTCGCCACGCATTTGATCATCTGGGAATCAGCGAAGGAGAACGCAGGGCCAAGGAGTTGCTTAGCTCACGGCGGCAGACCAAGGCGCTAAGTTCCACCATACCGTTCACCACCACGATCCCGGCCCATGGCGCGGTGATCTGGAGCTTATAAGTAAGTAAGAAAAAGAGCGGGCCGGAAGCTGAATCAGTAGCTTCCGGCCCGCAGTCTTTCTTATGTGATCAGATGCGCCGTATTATTTCTGGGCGGCCTCAGCCTCGGCCTGCTTGATCATGGTTTCATTAGCGGAGATGTAGATTTCCACACGACGATTCTGTGCGCGGCCGGCAGCAGTCTCGTTGGAGGCTACATAGTCACACAGAGGGCGACCCTGAGCCACTATGCGGTTGCCGCTCACTCCGGATTCGATCAGGTAGGTACGCACTGCATTTGCACGTGCATCGCTGACCTTCTGATTCACGGCCAGAGTGCCGGTATTGTCAGTATAGCCATATACTTCAACATTTGTTTCCGGGTTCTGAATCAGACTTATGGCAAACTGACTCAGGTCGGTACGTGCAGCAGCCGACAGAGTGCTGCCATTGGTGGGGAAGAGAATGCCGCCATCAAAGGTAACCTTGATTGCCTGAAGGCCGTTGGCATCGGTAGTGGTTTCCACCTTAGCGTTTTCGATTTCTTTAAGCTGCTGAGCCTGCTTGTCCATTTTGCGGCCGATCAGCGCACCGGCACCTGCACCTACGGCAGCTCCGATAGCGGCACCGATGCCGGCACCCTTGCCACCGCCGATGAGAGCGCCGACGCCGGCACCCAGAGCGCCACCGCCGCCACCGCCGATGAGGGCACCCTTGCCCAGATTAGTCATAGAGCCGCAGCTGCTAAGCAAAAGTGCTGCACTCAATATGGCAGCTCCGCAGATATTGGTCTTCTTCATACTTGAGAAATGAGGTTAAGTAAGTTATATATCAAATAATTTCGTTACAAATTTAATAAGTTTTTCGGAATTCATAAAATTTTGCTTAATTTTGCACTTGAAATGACCGCCGACTTATGGCGCGGCCAATTCTTTATGAACGACCTTAACTTAACAAACAACACAAGACAGCGCTCTTCGGTTTGGTATCATATCGGAGCTATTATCGCTGTCACCGCCTGGGGTGCCTCTTTTATATTCACAAAAGTGCTGATGGATAGCGGCTTCAATCCGGTTGAAGTTTATTTATTCAGATGCGTGATCGCCTACCTGGTGCTGCTATGCTTCAACCTCGGACAACTCCGGGCACATAACTTCACCCACGAACTGATGTTTCTGCTCTGCGGCGTGTGTGGCGGCTCCATCTACTTCATCACTGAAAATACCTCTCTGCTATATACCACCTCAACCAACGTGTCGCTGATCACATCGACTTCACCGCTCATCACGGCATTTCTCGTGGGGCTGATCTATCGTGACGAGCGGCCCAACCGAGGTATCGTCATCGGCTCTGTAATAGCTTTTGTCGGCGTTACGCTTGTGGTGTTCAACGGTGCATCGGCCGAAGGCGACAGTGGCATAGGATTCAACCTGCTCGGCGACGGTCTGGCCATGCTCTCGGCCGTAAGCTGGAGTCTCTATGCCCTACTGCTGCGCAAGCTGAATGCGGTCTATTCGGCCATATTCATCACCCGCAAGACGTTCTTCTATGGCTTCATCACGGCGCTGCCATTTCTCTTCACCGAGCAGTCACACCTGACGTGGCAGACTCTCAGCAGCGTGACCGTCTGGATCAATCTGCTATTCCTCGGACTCATAGCCTCATCACTCGCGTTTGCCATGTGGGCCGTGGTGGTGGGCAAACTCGGCGCCGTGAAATCGGGCAACTATCTGTACTTCCAGCCCGTGGTGACATTGGTCATCGCCGCCATAGTGATCCATGAACCGATCACCTTGATCGGCGTGAGCGGCTGCGCGCTCACCATAGCCGGCGTGTATCTGGGCGAGACCCTGTCGCGCAAATTATCCTGAATCACGGCCAACTTTCGGCCGTCCACGAGTGTTAGAGTAATATATATACCATACTTTTTGTTTACTCTCACATTCAACTACGATTTATGAAATTCCGACATCTTCTGCTTGCCATCGGCACGGCCTGTGCTTGTGTGCCCCAACTTTCTGCCCGTCAGTCCGTAGGACTCGTGCTCAGCGGCGGCGGAGCCAAGGGAATAGCCCACGTGGGCGTGATCAAGGCTCTCGAAGACAACGGAGTGCCGGTGGACTATGTGACCGGCACATCAATGGGTGCGATCGTGGGCGGCCTCTATGCCTGCGGCTACTCGCCAGAGGAGATGATGGAACTCTTTACCTCACAGAAATTCCTCAATGCATCGACCGGTCAGATAGATCCCGACCTGGCCTATAATTTCTCGCGTCCCGCTCCGTCACCCCGCATGGCATCGTTCGCATTGAGCAATGACTCGGTGGCCAAGCGCGTGCCGCAGAGTTTCATATCACCACTGACCATGGACTATGAGTTCATGGAAATATTCGCACCCTACGATGCCGCCTGCCATGGCAACTTCAATAAACTGATGGTGCCATTCCGCTGCGTAGCCTCCAACTCTGTGGCCAAGTGCGGACAAGTGATGAAAAGCGGCAGCGTGGGCCAGGCCATACGCGCGTCAATGACGTTTCCCATCGTGTTCAGCCCCATCAGCATCAACGATACGCTGATGTATGACGGCGGTATCTACGACAACTTCCCGACCGACGTGATGCAATCCGACTTCAAGCCTGACTTCATGGTCGGAGTCGACGTGCACACACCCCAGGAAAATCCATCGCCGACGATATTATATCAGATCGACGACCTCGTGACCATGCCTCAGGACTATGAACTTGACGGACGCAAAGGCGTGAAAATCCACATAGACCTGAGTGCATTCAACCTGCTCGACTTCCCCAAAGCCCGCAAGATATACGAAATCGGCTATCAGCGCGGGCTGGAGATGGTAGACAGCATCAAGGCGCGTTGCGGCGGAGCCACACGCTCGCCCGAAGAGGTTGCGGCCATGCGCACAGAGTTCAAAAGCCGCCTGCCCCGCCTGCGCTTCGGCAGTGTGAAGGTGGAAGGAGGCACCAAGCAGCAAAACAGATACGTGGAGAGTATGTTCGGCCATCCTGAAAGCGGAGTGTTCAGCCTGCGCCGTGTGCGCGACGGCTTCTACCACGCAATCACCACCGGAGCATTCGCCAATCTCTACCCCACAGCGCGCTACAATGACCGCACCGGGCTCTATGACCTGACACTCCATGCCTATCCCAAAGCAGCCTGGAGCGTAGGCGTAGGCGGCTACATCACCTCGTCGACCACGAGCATGATCTATGCCGACATCGACTATAACTCAATGGGCAACACCCCGATTGACGCGTCGCTCGGCGCATGGATCGGACAGAACTATGCCGCCGGACGCCTTGACGCGACCCTGCGTCTTGGTCCGGCCACCAGGCCATATGCCATGTCGGCCGAAGCAGTGGTGAGCCGCCGCCGCTACAATCAGACCGACCAGATGTTCTATAGCCGCTTTACCCCCGACTTTGTCGACCATGTCGAGGCATTCGGACGCATCAATCTGGTCAAAGTGGCACTCGGACGCCATGCCGTGGCTCTCGCTTCGGCAGGCTATGGCTACCTGCGTGACCGCAGCTATGACTCGTCGGGCACACGCCATATCAGCAATCGCTACCTGGGCCAGCTGGCACTGCGCTTCGAGTTCAATACCCTGAATTCAAAGAGCTTCCCCACCGCAGGCATGGCCATCAACGCAGCCGGAATGTGGCTTCCGGGCAAATATAGCGTAGACGGTGGCAAACGCATGGGCGACAGCCACGTGCAGCTCCGCGCCGACTTCCTCCGCTACTTCCCCGCCGGCAAGAAATTCGCCATCGGCATCAACGGCGAGCTCATGGCCTCCAACCGCCGCCTGATGAGCGACTACTACGGAGCTATCACCTCGGCGGCCACTTTCGCCCCCACCCCGTCGGCCGACAACTCATTTAACTCGGCATTCCGTGCCAATAGCTTCGTGGCTGTCGGCGTGCAACCCGTGTGGTCCATCGTGTCAAAACTCCAGCTGAGGGGCTACTTTGACCTGTTCATGCCATGGCAACGCATTGAGAACGATAACGGCACTGCCCGCTATAGCTCCGGCTACTTCAATAAACCGGAATTTTTCGGCGAAGCCGCCGTGGTCTATGACTTCCCCTTCGCAGCCCTCAGCGCCTACGTCAACTACCGCACCGGTCCCGATCAGGGCTGGAACGGCGGTGTGACCTTCGGCCTCTACATCCCCGCTCCCCAGTACCTCAAATAACCACCGAGGTATCAATACCAGGTGACACCGTTGGAGTAAGACGAACGTTTGTCGTATTTCATATCGGAAAGGAGCGACGACTTCACGGCAATATGGAAGTTATAGCTCTTGTATGGGCCTACAGGCACGAAACTGGCCGTCATGGTGAAGCAGTGCAGGTCACGGCTTATATTGCAGTTCATGTAGGCGATCTTCTTCAAATCAAAGTTATATGATGCTGAAAATGAGAAGTTCCAGTTTGCAGTTGGCTGCACCGAGCCGGAAAACGACAAATTCTGTGTGATCTTGCCGTCATATTCCATCTTCTTTTTATTAAACGCGCCATAACCATAGGATATGGAGTAGTTGACCGAGAAGTTCCATGGAAATTTCCAATGCTGATAGCCATCGGCATCGAATTCAGCCTTATCGCCTGATGAACCTGAGCGCGACGATGATGATGAGCGGCGGCGATCCCGGTCATCGCCGTTATCACCCTCACCGGCTGCTCCTCCGCCTTCGGCATCTTTCTTCTTATTGCGCTTGAAGAGCTTGTCGAATGTGCCGTTATTGAACGTGTATGAGAACGAAGTGCCGGTGCTCGACAGGCGTCCGTAGCCCTTTCCGGCCTGCAGACGGGTCACGTTGCAGCGGTATGGATTGCCGAACTGGTTGAGCTTATAGGTGTATACGTCCCATGTAGCCGACAGGTTGAGGTTGAAGTTTTTGGCCAGGCGCAACAATATCGAAGTGTTAAGGTTGCTCCAGTTCAGCGAGTCGGCGGCAAAATTATAGCTCTGGCTGAGTTGCAGGTTCTCGATCAGCGAGATCTTTTTCTCTCCGATGGAGTCATTGTCGGAGCGCACTTTCATCTCAAGGTTATTGGCCAGCGAGATGGAGAGCACACCCTGTTTGCCCTGTTGCGGCACTCCATAGAGTGAGTTGGGAAACATGGAGTAGACCTGAGTGGTGGTTGAGCCGTCAGCGTTAGGCTTCTGATAGCGGCCGTAGTAACCGAAAAACGGAGAGCTGAAGTCGGGCGAGGCTGACAGCGAAATCGACGGAGTGAGCACATGGCGGATCATCTTCACCTTGTCTCCCAGAAACGGCAGCGGCTGGAAGAAGCCATAGACCTTGGTGGAAAATGACATGGAGGCCGAAAAGTCCCACACGTTATAGAAATTGTAGGTAGTGTCACAGACCTCGGCCGATGCGTTGGGATCCCACTGCCGACGCACTTTTGAAGTATACATTCGGTCGGTGAGTGAGATCGACGGCGTCACATTCAGGTATTTGAACACCTGAAATGTGGCAGAAATGGGCACTGAGTGCTTCATGCCGTTACGCCAGTCCTTGATCAGGCTTTTCTCGAAAAATTCATTCTGCTTCGTAGTGATCGAGTTCTGGAACTGGCCGCTATATGACATCTTGATTTTCTCATACCATTTTTCGGCACCGACAGCCTTCTTGCGCTTGAATGGGGCTATCTGCGACATACTTGCCGTCAGGTTTGGAAACGACACCGACAACGTGTTGTCCGACGAGCGCTGATTGATGCTCGCCGTGGTGCTGAACGACCATTTCGACCCCGGCACACGATATGTCATGTTGATGGTCGATCCTTTGGTGTTTTCGGTGAAGTTGTTGTTGTAATACGAATTGACATCGTTGCGCGAATATCCGCTGGTCGAGAAGTTGACCGATGCCGAAAAGGTCAGGTTCGGATTGGCCTTGGTGTCCTGCGTATGGCTCCAGAGCACCTGAAAGTTGGTAGCGGTAGAGTAGTCCGGACTTCCTTTTTCACCATAGACCGTTTTCAGGAAAGAGGCCTGGAAGTTGCCGGCGAATTTATAGCGCTTCACATAGGTGGAGCGGGCCGATAGTCCCCATGAACCTTTGGTGTAGATCTGTCCGGTGAGGGCCAGATCAATGTTGTCGGAGATAGCGAAGTAGTAGCCTCCATTGTCAAGATAGAAGCCTCGGTTATAGTCCTCGCCGAAAGTAGGGAAAATCACGCCCGACGAATATTTTTCCGTAAAGGGAAAGTAGCCGAACGGCACCGCTATCGGCAGCGGCAGTCCGGCCAGTACCATATATGCCGGACCGGTCACTATGTTGGAGTTCGGCTTCACTTTGGCTTTGGTCAGCTGCAGGTGAAAGTGGGGGTGCTCATGGTCATCGCAGGTGGTGTAGCGGCCATTCTGTATGTAAAACTCACCGTTGTCCATCTTTTTCGACTGGCCTCCGGTGAGATAGCCTTCACCCTGCTGGGTGACCACGTTGGTGATATATCCGCGTTCGGTCTTGAAGTTATAGCTCATGGTTTCCGATTCGTATGATTCCGAACCGTTTTTAAACACCGGCGAACCTTGCAGCACTCCTGTCGAGTCAATTGCACCGGAGGCGTAGACCGTGTTATTATCGAGATTCATCTCTATGTTTTCGGCCTGCAACTCTATATCGCCATAAGTCACCTTGCTGTCACCAAACATCTTGGCGAGGCTGCTACCGATCATCACCATCGAGTCCGATGAAGAAAATTCAACCTGATGGTCAAGGTCAACCTTCTCGCGGCGTATGCGCGATGTCATGGTCCTGACCACGGTGTCAGGCCGCACCGGAAGCGTGTCAGTCACCAATGTGTCGGTCACCAGAGAGTCCGCGGTCAGCGCGGCCGAATCAGACACGACAGGCTGATCCGTAGCCACTGCGGGTGCGGCACCGGAAGCCATGCCACACACCAGCGTGACAATCAGTGATATGATGAAGAGATTGGTTCTCAAATCAGGAGGTCAGTTTTCAGACTTGCAAAATTACACAAAAAATTGCGAAATCCCTGCCGCCAACACCTTAAAAATACAAAAACGCC
>CAZKRV010000061.1:0-11106 GCA_964555345.1 uncultured Bacteroides sp. | reverse complement strand
GTGGTATGAAAAAACGAGTGGAACTGAGCACAATTAGTATGATACTGACATGCCTGGTGCTGATCTGGGTAGGTGGTTTAGTTTTGTGGCATATTGAAGCCGACGGCTATGACTGGCGGTTGTGGGGCCTGATTGTGTTGCTGGTAGCGCTGGTAGCGCTCAACCTGTTTTATGCTCCTTTATGGATCAGTATCAGTGATGGCTCCCTCAATATTGAACGGTCACTGCGGATCAAATCTATACCGCTTGACGAGATAGCTGATGTGAAGTTGTGCAAGCCTACCATGGGAGCCAGACGCATATGCGGCAGCGGTGGCTTCGCCGGATATTGGGGGTGGTTCTCGGAGCGGGATCTCGGACGGTATTTTGCGTATTATGGCAAGGCCTCGGACTGTTTTCTCGTGACGCTGAAAAACGGGCATAAGTATATGCTCGGGTGTAAAGACGCTCCGGAAGTCGTAGAAGCCCTTACTGCGCTCACCCGACGGTGATCTGCGGATTGAGGGCCTTGAGTTCGGCAATGAATCCGTCGCGATCTTTCGGCGAGATTTCCAATGCCGACGAGCTTTTAAGTATCTTCGGGTCGGAGAAGCGAATTGCTACTCTGCTTGTGGATAGTGCCGGTGCACTTAATATACCGGAAACTTTTTTTACTTTAGTGATCTTATCGATCGGATACCATTTCCAGCAGTAAAACGATCTTACGCCAAGTGCATTTCCGCGTATGGCATATTTGATAGAGGAGAATGTGACGATCTCTATTCCTGCAAAAAAGAAGACCATGCCGATACCGAGCCAATAATCCTGAGTGATCATCGGCCCGGGTATTATCACGAGTGCCGTAATCAGGACTATGGCATAGATCCACCAGTCGACTTTCGATTTATAGTACCGTATCATGCTTTGCTACAGGGATTCTAAGGACTGTCTTTATCTTGTCCGGACTGCATTTTCTCGGATCGGAAAGATATATCTCGTGATGACGGCGTTCTCCGGTTATATCCCTTACATAACCGTTTGCTTGTATAAATCGGTCAATAGCTGCAAGAGAGGTCGGCTCTGTGTCGTATGGGCCGATATGCATGATCTGGGCGCACAGTCCCTCCCGTAGGTTGATGAACCGGAGTGCTGAGCAATCGATATCTTTTTTTCTCAGGACTTCGCTTTTGGCCCATTCCACATTTTCGCTCTTTACAAAGTCCGGCACACGTATCATAGCTATCCATCGTAATGCTGATTTATCGGTAAAATCATCATTATCGCCGCTGTCTGTCCACCAAAGGCTTTCAAGAGGCGGAACTACATACTCAAAGAAACCGTCCATACGATAATCGGTCTTATGACTCATCTTTAGAGTATAAGCCACGGGATAAAGCATTCCAATGGCTTTCTGGTATGCACCGTCAGGCTCGTTCGGGTCGCCGCAGCCGCGCACTGAGATGTAATTCATCTCAGGCACGTCTGCAACGGCCGGGGTAGTCCTGGGCATGTATAGGTCCTTATACTCTTTTTTGTAATCAAAAGCCATTTTATGGTAGGGGGCTATACGGTGAAGTAGCGGGCGGCGGGGTGGAGCAGGATCAGTCCGGCGGTGGAGGCGGAGGGAGACATGGCTCCGGTAGAGGTGAGGGCGATGCCGAGCTGATCGAAGTGGAGCAGGTGGTCAAGGTCAAAGATGAGTGACTGGTCGGGGAGAGAGGGATAGCCTACGGCAGGTCTGACACCGGTCTTTACGGGGAGTCCCCACAGTTCGGTGCTCACATGGCGGTGTAGCCACTCGGTGGCCGCTTCGGCCAGGCGGTGGGCCACGGTCTGGCGCAGCATATCGTCATAGTCCGTGGTGCCGTCAACGTGTAGTCCGGCGGTGACGGCGAAGAGGGCGATGTGGTCGCCGGCGGTGGCCACGAAGTCGCATAGTGAAGGGCAGCGTCCTGTGGCTGGATTCGGATCGAGGGAGCGGGCCGTCGGGAGGGTGAGCGCGCTACCGTCGAGCACTATGGCATCGGAGTCGGATTTGCGTCGGGCCTCACACAACACGGCTCTGGCCTTGATGATGCGTTCGGAGGCTATGGAGTCAAGTAACCGGCGCGCGTCGGCGATGAGGCGTTCTGCCTCGTCGGTATTGCCGTCGGCCGGCATGCGCCATTCGCCGAGGAATGCACGCCAGTTGATGAGCGGAACCACTTCAGCCACTGTGAGTTCGAAGTCATAGACACCGGGTGAGGCGAGGGGGGAGGGAGCGGGAGCGCTGACTGCTTCGGAGAGCGCGCGGGCCTGCTCGAGTGACAGATGCCGATGGCTTTTTTCTTTGTGTGTGGCGCGCAGAGCTTCCTGTTCTGCCGCGATGGAGCGGAGCACTTCGGCGCGGGTGGCCGGGTCAGTGAGGTTCTGGGCAACCTGGGGCATGGCTGCGGCATCGGTGGTGTGGATCACTCCGCCATCGTAGAGCGGGGCGAGTTTCACTGCTGTGTGGAGGGCCGAAGTGGTGGCGCCTCCGACAAACAGGGGTATGCGCAGTCCCTCGGCCTGCATGAGCGATGCCACGTCGGCCATTTCGCGAAGCGACGGGGTGATGAGTCCGCTGAGTCCTACGAAGTCGGCATTGGCCTCGCGGGCGCGGCGCACAATCTCGTCGGCCGGAACCATCACGCCGAGGTCAATCACATGGAATCCGCTGCAACGCATCACCACGGCCACGATATTCTTACCTATGTCGTGCACATCGCCCTTAACCGTGGCAAGCACCATGGTGCGACCTGGTGTGGCACCGGGCGCGGCGGCGTTTTCAGCCTCGATGCGCGGGGTGAGTATCTCGACCGCACGTTTCATCACGGTGGCACTGCGTACCACCTGAGGCAGGAACATGCGTCCGCTGCCGAACAGTTCGCCGACGCGGTTCATGCCGGCCATGAGGCAGCCGTCGATTACCGCCATTGCAGATCCACGTGCGGCAAGTTCCTCTTCAATGGCTTCGGCCACGGAGTCGGCTGAGCCTTTGACCACCATCTCTTCAAGCGTCAGCTTAACTGACTCGGCCTTGGTGGCCGCCGGGGCCTTGGCTGCGACAGGGTCGATGGCATCGGCGGCTTCGAGCAGGCGCTGGGTGGCATCGGGGCGGCGGTTGAGGAGTACGTCGTCGATGGCTTCGGCCAGGCGGCTGTCTATAGATGTCGGATCGAGCGAGGTGGAGGGGTTGACTATGGACATGTCCATGCCACGCTCACGTGCGTGAGCAATAAATATGGTGTGCATGGCTTCGCGCAGTCTGTTGTGGCCACGGAAGGCAAACGACAGGTTGCTTACACCGCCGCTCACTTTAGCTTCGGGGAGATTTGCGCGGATCCAGCGTGTGGCTTCAAGGAAATCGAGCGCATAATTGTCATGAGCCTCGATGCCGGTGGCTACGGTGAGCACGTTGGGGTCAAACACTATGTCGCGACCACGGAATCCGGCTTCTTCGGTCAGCAGGCGGTAGGCGCGGCGGCAGATCTCTATGCGTCGGTCAAGTGTGTCGGCCTGACCACGTTCGTCAAACGCCATCACCACCACCGCAGCTCCGAGTTCGCGGATAGTGCGGGCGTGGACCAGGAATTTTTCCTCGCCCTCCTTGAGGCTTATGGAGTTGACTATGGACCGGCCCTGTGTGCGCTTGAGTGCCGAGGTGATCACCTCCATGTCGGAAGAGTCTATCATCAGGGGGACCGGGGCAGTGCGTGGGTCCACTCCGAGAGCAGTCACGAAGCGGTCCATTTCGGCGCGGGAGTCGATCATGCCGTCGTCCATGTTGATGTCGAGCACCGCGGCTCCGGCACTGATCTGCGAAGCGGCAATGTCAATGGCCTCGTCAGTGTGTCCTTCGCTGATCAGGCGCAGGAACTTGCGGCTACCGGCCACGTTGCACCGTTCGCCTACTTTGAGGAAGTCATGACGAGCCAGCGGTTCGAGGCCTGACAGTTGCAATTCGGCCGAGAGGTCGGGTTGCGGAGTGCGCGGCACGGCGGTGCGCGCCACTTCGGCTATGGCGGCGATGTGGTCCGGGGTGGTGCCGCAGCAGCCGCCCACGATGTTGGCCATGCCGCCGTCAAGCATGGTGCGTATGTCGGCGGCCATCTTGGCCGGAGTCTCCACGTAGCGACCCATTTCGTCGGGCAGTCCGGCGTTGGGGTGGGCGCTTACGAAGCAGGGCACGGAAGATAGTGCGGGGAGGTGGCGCAGCATGGTGTCGGCTCCGAATCCGCAGTTCAAGCCTATGGATAGTGGCCTTGCATGGCTTATGGCGATGACGAACGCTTCGAGAGTCTGGCCTGAGAGCAGGCGCCCAGATTCGGTCAGCGTAGCCGAGATCATCATGGGGAGTTCGCGCCCGCATGCCGTCATGGCCCGGTGTGAGCCGACAATTGCCGCTTTGGCATTGATCGGGTCAAATATGGTTTCGATCAGCAGCAGGTCAACACCGCCGTCGATCAGCGCAGAGGCTTGAGTGAAGTAGGCATCGGCCAGAGAGTCAAACGTTTCGGAATGACCGGTGGGCATGGAGAGTGACACATTGGTCGGGCCCATTGATCCGGCTACCCATGCACGTCCGTCGGCCACCTTGCATGCCAGGCGTGCGGCGGCGCGGTTTATGTCGGTCACGCGCTCCTGCAGACCATAATCGGCCAGCGATATGGCGTTGGCATTGAACGTGTTTGTCTCGATTATGTCGGCTCCAGCCTCAATATATTGCCGGTGTATGCCGGCGATATCGTCGGGGCGGGTGAGGCAGAGCAGGTCATTGCACCCTTTGAGCGGTGACGGCCAGGAGGCGAATTCCTCGCCGCGGAAGTCATCTTCGGTAAGGTCGAGGCGCTGGATTATGGTGCCCATGGCACCGTCAAGCACCAGTACGCGCCGGCGCAGGGCCTCGGTTATGTTGGTTTCGCGGGTATTCAATTTCGTGTCAGAGTACGGCTTTGGCCACCTGGCGCACGGCATCGGAGGCAAGCAGAGTGTAGAAATGCAGTCCGGGAACTCCGCGCCGGATCAGGTCGCGGCACTGAGCTATGCACCATTCGGTGCCTATGGCGGCGGCTTCGGCATCGGTAGTGGCCTTGCGCAGTTCGGCGGCAAAGGCTTCGGGTATGTCGGACCGGAACACGCGCGGCAGCACTGTGAGCTGATTGCGCAGCACCACCGGCTTGATGCCCGGGATTATAGGAACGTTGATACCTTCGTGGCGGCAGCGGTCGACGAAATCAAAATATTTATCGTTATCAAAAAACATTTGGGTAACGAGATATTGGGCGCCAGCATCGACCTTGGCTTTGGCGTGGCGCAGGTCAGACTCCATGTTCGGGGCCTCCTCGTGTTTTTCAGGATAGCAGGCCATGCCATAGGCAAACGGGGTGGTGATGCCTTCAAGTTTTGATCCGTCAAGTGCGCGGCCGAGGTTGAAATCGTTGACCTGCTGCTGCAGATCAGTAGCGTGTTCATGGTAGAGCGATGGGGCCTGATTGGCTGTATCAACCGACTTTGAGTCACCTCGCAACAGCAGCAGGTTGTGTATGCCGAGGAAGTTGAGGTCAAGCAGGGCATATTCGGTTTCCTCTTTGCTGAATCCTTTGCAGATGATGTGGGGCACGGCAGGGATTCCGTAGCGGTTTTGCAGGGCGGCGGCGATGGCCACTGTGCCCGGGCGCTTGCGCACTGTCACCTTTCGGTGCGATCCGTCGGGCTGAGGCACGAAGATGCTTTCGCTATGGTGTGAGGTGATGTTGATATACTTGGGATCAAACTCAATGAGTTTGTCGACTATGCGGTATACGCGGTCGATGCTGTTGCCCTTGAGGGGGGGAAGCACTTCAAACGAGAAGATGGGTCTGCCGCCGGCTGCGGCAATAGATTCGATTACAGACATGAAGTGATGCTTTGGGTGAGGTCTTCGATAAGGTCAGCGGGGTTTTCCAGTCCGGCTGAGAAGCGGATCATGGAGGGTGATATGTCCATTGCGCGGCGCTGCTCAGGAGTGAGCGGGCCGAAGATGGTGCTGGCGGGGTGTATGGCCAGCGAGCGGTTGTCAAACAGGTTGGTGGAGCGGCGCACCAGCTTCAGCGAGTCGATGAAGCGGAGGCAGGCTTCTTCCGACGGCAGTTCGAATGTGACCATTGCTCCGGTGTGTCCGCCGAACTGCGTCATGCAGATGTCGTGATATGGATTGTCGGGCAGGCCGGGATAGTTCACGGTGACTCCGGGCAGTTTGCTCAACGCTTCGGCCACGGCGAGTGCGTTGGCCTGCTGGCGGGCATAGCGCACGTTGACGGTTTCCAGTCCGAGGGTCTGCATGTAGGCTGCGTGTGGAGTCATGTAGGCTCCGAGGTTCATCAGCATCTCTTTGCGCATACGTGAGGTGAACCCGTCGACAGTGCCGTAGTCGATGACCAGGCCGCCGAGCGAGGTGCCTCCGCCGGCAAAGTATTTTGTGCTCGACACTATCTCGATGTCAACTCCGAGTGTTCCCGCATTGAAGTGGGTAAACGGGATCATGGTGGTGTCGGCTATCAGCGGCACGTGTTTCGGTGCGGTGATGCGGCTTATGGCGGCTATGTCGGCCACTTCCATCTGCGGGTTGGTCATCACTTCCATGAATACGCAGCAGGTGCGGTCGCTAATGGCGGCTTCGACCTGACTGATGTCGGTCAGGTCAACGAAGCGCACCGACACTCCGAAGCGTCCTAGCAGGTCGGTGAAGAGCAGGTAGGTGTTGCCGAAGAGATGTCGTGATGTCACGATCTCCTTTCCGGCTCCGGCCACAGCCATTACGGCACTTGCAATTGCCGCCATGCCTGACGAGAGGGCCACCACGTCGTGTGCGCCGGTAATTTCACGTATCTTCTTTTCCAGATAGATAACGGTGGGGTTGGTCACTCTGGAATAGTCAGGGTCAGATGATCGGCCACAAAAAGCATCGGCCATGGTTGCCGAGTCGGCAAATTCATAGGCCAGAGTATGGTAAACAGGCATGTTGAGAGCGCCGTAGGCATCGGGCTTCTGGTATGCCGAGTGTATGCACTGTGTTTCTTTTTCCATTTGAGTTGTCAATATTTGCGCAAAGGTAGTTAAAAATGCTGAATTATTGTGCGCGTTGCGGTGAAAAATATATGCTGTGCATGGCCGATGTTGTGTGATGGAATTTTTTTGCGTACCTTTGTGAGCAATTAACCAAAGTATGAATTTTTGAGTATGAAAATCGCAATAGTTGGCACCGGCTATGTGGGCCTGGTGACCGGAACCTGCTTTTCGGAAATGGGCGTTGACGTGACTTGCGTCGATGTGGACGCGTCGAAGATCGAACGCCTGAGCCACGGTGAGATACCTATCTATGAACCGGGATTGGAAGAGATGGTGGTGCGTAACCATAAGGCCGGCCGCCTGAAATTCACGACTGATCTGGCATCGGTGCTCGACGATGTGGAGGTGGTATTTTCCGCTGTAGGTACTCCTCCGGACGAGGACGGTTCGGCCGACCTGAAGTATGTGCTTGAGGTGGCCCGTACCATAGGCCGTCATATGAATGACTATAAACTGGTGGTTACGAAATCGACCGTGCCTGTGGGTACCGCCGAGAAGGTACGCGCCACTATAGCCGCCGAGCTTGCCGCCCGCGGTGCAGAGATAGAGTTTGACGTAGCCTCCAATCCAGAATTCCTGAAAGAGGGATCGGCAGTGAAGGACTTCATGAGTCCTGACCGAGTGGTGGTAGGTGTGACGGGCGAGCGTGCGCGCCGCATCATGGCCAAACTCTACAAACCGTTTATGGTGGTGACCGACAGGCTGATATTTACTGATATACCGTCGGCGGAGATGATCAAATATGCCGCCAACTCGATGCTGGCCACCCGCATATCGTTCATGAACGACATAGCCAACCTCTGCGAGCTGGTGGGTGCCGACGTCAATATGGTGCGCAAGGGTATAGGTGCCGATTCGCGCATAGGCTCCAAGTTCCTTTATCCCGGCTGCGGCTACGGCGGCTCATGCTTTCCGAAGGATGTGAAGGCGCTGATCAAGACAGCGGAGCAGAACGGATATGAGATGCGTGTGCTCAAAGCTGTGGAGGAGGTGAATGAAAACCAGAAGTCGATATTGCTGCACAAGTTGCGCCGCCACTTCGGCGACGACCTGAAAGGGAAGCGAGTGGCTATGTGGGGTCTGGCGTTCAAGCCTGAAACCGATGACATGCGCGAGAGCACAGCCCTGGTGATGATCAAGGCCCTGACCGAAGCCGGAGCCGAGGTGA
Organism: uncultured Bacteroides sp.; assembly: GCA_964555345.1. GTDB lineage: Bacteria > Bacteroidota > Bacteroidia > Bacteroidales > Muribaculaceae > UBA3263. The sequence continues at coordinate 2,831 of CAZKRV010000061.1, read as the reverse complement.
CGGTGTATGATCCGGTGGCCATGGACGAGTGCCGCCGCAGGGTGGGCGACAAGGTGATGTATGCTTCCGATATGTATGAAGCCGCAATCGATGCCGATGCCCTGCTGCTGGTGACCGAGTGGAAGCAGTTCCGCCTGCCATCGTGGCCGGTGCTGCGCAAGACCATGCGCGGTAACTTAGTCATTGACGGGCGCAATATATACGATCCTGCCGACATACGCGAGCAAGGATTTGTCTATACCGGAATCGGCCGATGAACAGAAGAATATGGCTGCATGTGGTGATGGTGGCAGCGGCGCTGCTCTGCGGAGCGGCATCGGGCCGGGCCATCACGTTTGACAGTGAGCAACTGAGCTATCGCGTGACCTACAAGTGGGGTATAATCCAGAAGGTGGCCGGCGACGCAGGCATGAAGCTTACGCGCACGGCCAACGGATATGATGCGGTGCTGACAGCACGCACCCGCCCCTGGGCAGACCCGATATTTTCGGTGCGCGATACGCTGCGCGGGCATATGTTGCCGCAGAGCATGATGCCTACGCTATATGACAAGAGTACGCATGAGGGTGGCGCATATCGCCATGACTTGATCCGCTATAAGTATTACGGAGATATGGCTACGGCCGACATCGAGCGATATAAGCGTGATAAGAAAGGGAAGATCACCCGCAGCGACACGGTGATGACGGCAAGGAAGCCGGCAGTGGATATGCTCAGCGTATATTATTATGTGAGGATGCTCCCTTTCGAGTCGATGAAGCCGGGCGACGTGAACCGCTCCAATATATTTTCCGGTGCCAAGGTAGAGACCCTTGCCGTGAAGTATTGCGGCAAGACGGTGGTGAAGCTTGACGGCCGGAAGTGGGAGTGCTATGAGATTCACTTCTCGTTCAGCTCGGAGCGCATGAACAATTCATCGGCACCGATGAAGGCCTGGATACGCACCGACGGCACCCGAATACCGATCAAGCTGGAGGGTGAGTTGCCGATAGGCAAGATCCACGTGCTCTGGAACAATCCGGAGGATAACAAAGACTGAAAAAACAATCATTAAATCATAATATCATACAAGTTAAGAAATGAACAGACTGATGCTTGCCATCGGGATTTCTGCCGCAGTAGCCGGCACATCCCAGGCTCAGACCGACTCCATCGCCGCAGATACGGTGAAGGGATTCGTGTTTACCGACGTGATCACAGTGCCCACCACTTCCGTGAAGGACCAGAATAAGTCGGGCACATGCTGGTGCTTTGCCGGCACCTCGCACATGGAAGATGAAATCATGCACAAGGGTGGAGAGGCTCTTGACCTGAGCGAGATGTTTACAGTGCGCCAGTGCTATCTTGAAAAGGCCCGCAAGCATGTGCTCTCACAGGGTAATTCTCATCTGGCCGCCGGCGGCAGCATACTTGACGTGCCTCACGTGTGGGCCACATACGGTGTAGTGCCCGAATCGGTATATTCCGGTCTGAACTACGGCGAGAGCAAGCATGACCACGGTGAACTTGACAAGGCTCTCACCGCTTATGTGAAGGCTGTGGCTTCAGGCCGCAAGGTGACCACCGCGTGGTATGACGGACTCAACGGCATACTCGACGCATATTTTGGCCCGGTGCCTGAGAAATTCACCGTCAACGGTAAGGAATATACTCCCAAGACCTATGCCGAATCGCTCGGCCTGGATATGAACGATTACGTGCCCCTGACATCATTCACACATCACGAAGCCTATAAGCCTTTTGTGCTCGAGGTGGCCGATAACTGGCTGAGCGGTCAGTATTACAATCTGCCACTCGATGAATTCAAGGCTGCAGTGGACAATGCTCTCGAAAAGGGCTACACCGTGGTGTGGGCCGCTGACGTGAGTGAGGACGGATTCAAGTGGAAAGAGGGCTATGCGCTGCTGCCCGCCGAAAAGACCGAGGCAGACATGGACGCTACCGAGCTGGCCCGTTGGGTGAAGCTGAGTGATGCCGACCGCAAGGCCGAGCAGGCCAAGATCGATGGTGCCGGTGTGAAGGAACTGAATGTGACTCCGGAGCTGCGTCAGGAGATGTTTGAGCGTCTGCAGACCACCGATGACCATGGCATGGTGATCGTGGGCGTGGCCAAGGATCAGCTCGGCAACCGTTATTATAAGGTGAAGAATTCGTGGGACACCAATCAGGTATATGACGGCTACTTCTATGTGTCCGAGCCTTATTTCCTGGCCAAGACCATGAGCGTGCTCGTTAACAAGAAGGGTCTTCCTTCCAAGACCGTGAAGGCTCTCGGTCTTAAATAATAGAGTGTAATGAAACTAAACAGGAAAATACACGTCGGGGCATTGGCAGCGGCCATGCTGCTCTGTGTGGCAGCCGGGTGCAAGACCACCGAGGCCAACTATAAGGCGGCCTATGAGGCAGCTGCCGCGCAGCGCCAGTCGCAGGCTGATGCGGCAGATGATTTCCTGAACCGGCCAGACAGCACGGTGGTGAGGACTATGTTTCTGTCACCGGTGAAGCTGGCAGATGATGATGCGGTGACTCCGGCGTCTACGCCGAAGTATTGCGTTGTGGTGAACCGGTTCAAGCAGGTGTTTAATGCCCGCGCTCTTTGTCGCCGTCTGCGCGGCGAGGGCTATGCCGACGCGTTTGTGGTCGGCAACACTGACGACGAGTATTTTGTAGCGGCCTTCGGAGCCGGCACTCAGGAGGAGGCCAGGGCGCTGGCCGGACGACTGAGGTCGGACAGCTCGGTGCCGTTTGGCAGGGGCTATCCCGCAGTGATCCGCGCAGCCTGGAAATAATCATCGAGCGCCGTTCCCAACAGGACGGCGCTCTTTTTTTGG
>CAZKRV010000060.1:0-11131 GCA_964555345.1 uncultured Bacteroides sp. | reverse complement strand
GACCGGCCGCTACGTAGGCGAGATCGTCGACGGACGCCGCAAGGCCGAACTGCTCAAACTGCTCGCTCAGGTCGAGAATGTCAACATAGCCCAGACCATAGCCGTGGGCGACGGAGCCAACGATCTCCCCATGCTCGCTACCGCCGGCCTCGGCATCGCTTTCCATGCCAAGCCGAAGGTGAAGCAGACCGCGGAGCAGAGCCTTTCTACTATCGGACTTGACGGTATCCTGTATTTCCTCGGTTTCAAGGATTCGTTTATCGGATAGACGGTAAGAAATTTGTTTCCCCGTCTGACAAAATCATGGTTAAGTTTGTTTAAACTGACGTAAGAAAATCTAACCCCTCAATATACTACATCAAAATGTCTTTTATCTCTGATTTCAAGGCCTTCGCTATGAAGGGTAACATCGTCGACATGGCTGTCGGCGTGATCGTGGGCGGTGCTTTCGGCAAGATCGTCAGCTCGCTTGTCAACGACATCATCATGCCGGTGATCTCCATCATTACCGGTGGAGACGGCTTCGCCAACCTCAAATATGTGATCACACCCGAGTCTGTGGGCGAGGGTGGTGCCAAGATCGAGGAAGTGGCCGTGAATTACGGCATGTTCGTGCAGAATATCGTCGACTTCCTCATCATCGCCTTCAGCATCTTCGTGGCCCTGCGCGTGATCATGAAGTTCAAGAAAAAAGAGGAAGAGGCCCCCGCAGCCGCTCCTGCTCCCACTAAGGAGGAAGTGCTGCTGACTGAAATCCGCGACCTGCTCAAGCAGCAGAACTCCGAAAAGAAGTGATCAGCCCCACTTCCGGGCCTATCGGGGTGTTTGATTCGGGCTACGGAGGCCTGACCATACTCGAAGGCATACGTCGGCGTCTGCCGCACTACGATTACCTCTATCTCGGCGATAACGCGCGCGCGCCATACGGCACGCGCTCGTTTGACGTAGTGTATCAGTTCACTCTCCAGGCTGTCAAAGCGCTATTCGACCGTGGTTGCCGGTTGGTGATACTGGGGTGCAACACCGCCTCAGCCAAGGCGCTGCGCACTATTCAGCAGCGCGATCTTCCAGCCATTGATCCTGATCGGCGTGTGCTCGGAGTGATCCGTCCCACCGTCGAGGCCTTAGGGTCCGTCTCTTCCACTGGACATGTGGGAGTGTTCGGCACTCCGGGCACCATACGTTCCCGCAGTTACGACATGGAGATCGCCAAGCTTTATCCCGGGTTCGTCACCGTGGGTAAGGAGTGCCCCATGTGGGTGCCGTTGGTCGAAAACCGAGAGGCCGACGGTCCCGGTGCCGACTATTTTGTCCACAAATACGTCGGCGAGTTGCTTGCTTCCGACCCACAGATCGATACTCTGTTGCTCGGCTGCACGCACTATCCACTGCTATTACCCAAGATCCGCGAGGCTGTGCCCGACGGCATCAGCATTGTGCTTCAGGGACACATTGTGGCCGACTCCCTTGCCAGCTATCTTGACCGCCATCCGGAGATGGAGGGTCAGTGCTCGCGTGGAGGAAGCTGTGAATATCTCACGACCGAAAGCGCTTCCAAATTTTCCGAAATGGGTTCGGTCTTTCTCGCCACTCCGATTCAAGCCACAACCATCGTATTATGAAAATAGCCGATATAGACCTCGGAGAGCAGCCGGTGATGCTCGCTCCGATGGAAGACGTGACCGACGGATCCTTCCGCCTGCTCTGCAAGGAGGCTGGAGCTGATATGGTCTACACTGAATTCGTGTCGGCCGACGCGCTGATCCGCAACATCGCCGCCACGACCCGCAAGCTGGCCATACGCCCTGAAGAGCGTCCTGTGGCCATCCAGATATATGGCCGTGAGCCAGACGTGATGGTCGAGGCGGCCAGGATCGTGGAGGAGGCACGCCCCGACTTCATCGACATCAACTTCGGTTGCCCGGTCAAGAAGGTGGCCGGCAAGGGTGCCGGAGCCGGACTGCTTCGCGATGTGCCCAAGATGCTTGCCATCACCCGCGCCGTGGTCGATGCCGTAAAACTTCCCGTCACGGTCAAGACCCGTCTGGGCTGGGACCATGACTCGCGTATCATCGTTGATCTGGCCGAGCAGCTACAGGATTGCGGTATAGCCGCCTTGACCGTCCACGGACGCACCCGTTCGCAGATGTATACCGGTCAGGCCGACTGGGAGATGATAGCCCGAGTCAAGGATAATCCCCGGCTACGCATTCCCCTTATCGGCAATGGCGATATCTCTACCCGCGCTCAAGTTGAAGAAGCCTTCGGCCGCTATGGCGTCGACGGTGTGATGGTGGGCCGTGCTTCGATCGGTGCCCCATGGATATTCCGCGAGCTGAAGGGTGGGGACCCGATTCCGGTGTCCGCACGCTTCGATATGCTCCGCCGCCAGATCCTTGAAAGCGTGGAGCGCATTGACCCGGTTCGCGGCATTCTCCACATACGCCGCCATCTCGCCGTGACCCCGCTGTTCAAAGGCATTCCTGACTTCAAGTCCACACGCATCAAGATATTACAGACTCCCGACCTCGATGAACTGATGCAGCTCATCGACATGGTCCAAACAACATATTATCCGAAAGAATCATGAAGAAATATCTCGCTACACTCCTCTGTGTCACTATGGCCGCATTGGCCTCCGCTCAGTCAGACAACTATACCATCAACGTGGGCGACTTCAATGAACTTAAAGTCGTCAGCTCCATCAATGTGGACTATGTGGCTTCGGCCGATTCGGCCGGAATGGTCTGCTTCACTGCTGCCGACAAGGCCGTGACTTCTGCCGTGGAGGTGTCGGTCAAGAAGGGGCGCCTGCGCATCTCTCTCAAGCCCGCCGAGGGTGAGACTATCACCGGTCCGCTCCCCACGGTCCGCGTCTATTCCGCGTCGTTGCTCAAGGTAGAAAACGAAGGTGACAGCACCGTGCGCGTCCTCTCCTCCTCGCCGGTTCCGGCATTTACCGCACGACTGATCGGCAATGGGGCGCTTGTGGTGCGTCAGGTCCGCGCCACTTCCGTGGACTGCTCGCTGCTCACGGGCCATGGTCGTATGGCCATCTACGGCTCATGCACCGATGCCCGCTTCAATCTGGCCGGCACAGGCATAATCCAGGCCGACGGACTCAAGGCCGTCAATGCCACCTGCTTCGCTACCGGCACAGGCGAGATCGGTGTCAATACCGAGCATCTTAAAGTGAGTGGAGCCGGCTCCGCCACGGTCTACTATACCGGCAAGCCTGAGATCACCAAATCACTCGCCATCGGGGTGAAAGTAGTGCCTGCCGAGTAGAGAATACTTTGCTACATATAGAGGGTTGGCTTCGCAGAAACGCGGAGCCAACTCTTTTTTTATATGATTAACGGTTGCTATATGTTAAAAACAAGTTAAAGATTGTTAATGGGGGGGGGTAATTTTTTTTCTTTGTACCTTTACGCGGAAAATTTTATCATTAACACATTTTCAGCCTTTTATGAATAAGCCCTACCTTTTCGTGGCGTTGATGCTTGCGTCCGCCACGACCGGTTTCGCCGCCACGACCGAAGCCGAATTTATCATGGCTCAGGGATCTGCGATAACGAAGATGACCTCGTGGTCGCAGGCCTCCCCTTATGCGCCGGAAGCTTTCTCTCAGGGTCTCGCTAACCTTTCCAATGTCAAGTATTCGGCCTATGCCGATGGCGATGCGGCTGTGAGAGCTGTAGACGACATTGTGGCAACAACCCTCTCCGCTGCCCGTGAGGAGCTTGCAGAAAAGACACGTACACTCTTTGTTACCATTACCACCGATGCCCTCACTGCCAATCCTGTCGATGGAGGCCATTTGGTCGGTACTCCATACGAGGACAGGTTTTATACCCACGATTTTAAGACCTACAACAAGGTCTGCCAGGGGTCGGCGTGGCTCATCTATGAAAGTTGGAAGAGTCCCGGAAAATACCATATGCGTAATAATATTGCCCATTATCTCTCATCAAGTGAGGTTGAAGGAGGAGATGGTAACTACCAGATCATGCCTCACTATCTGCAAGAAACTCAGCCGTTTTTTGTCATTGATTTCGCTGACAATGGCAAGATGATGATTAAGAGTGGTGACAAATATATAGGCACCGATGAGAAGGGTGGTCTTGCTTATTTCGATGCTTTCTCCTCCGCCACCTCATGGACATTTACCCGTGCTTACGACCCGAAATGCGACCTTCCCCGCATTTCGACCGCGGAAGATCCCGTGTGGTACGTATTTCGCAATGCTTACGCTCCCGAAAAGGGAGTGCTTACATCGCAGTATCCTGACAAAAAAGCCCTTGCCATCAAGCCGATCAGTGAGTCGGGTATGTGGCGATTCGGCTGCACTCCAATCAGTGACTGCGACTGGTTGTGGACATATAATAAAAATGGTGCGATCCTTTTTGCCACCGACACCGGTCATGCAGAAACCGGCAAGCCGACCTATGACAGTCATGGCGTGCCATATCAGTATCCCTACACCGCCTTTGCAGTGATCGATGGCTGGGAAGATTATGGCGTGGTGGTGTGGCTCTCTAATCAGGACCGTTTCATGAACTTCAATAACACCACCAGCTATTTTGCCGACGGCTGCCCATTCCTGTTGACCAAAGGTACGTTCAATAACGGATATGAAGTCAATCTCAGTTGGCAACGTGACGGTGAGTTTCCTGATGGCAGCAGCTACTGGTTTATCGAAGAAGCAGGTGATGCCGGCCTGCAGGACTTCCTCTCCAAGCGCAGCCAGTATGCCGCCGAGTTGCGAGCCTATACTTCGTCGCAGCCATGGGCACATGGAGATATAATTGCTGCTTCCGACATGATCTCTGCCGTGGAATATTCCGACTATGCCGATGCCGCTTCGGCCATCGATGCCGTCCGCTCCATGGCTGATCAGTTTATCGCCACATTCCCTGCCAAGATGCTTACCGCCGCTTCGGCCGATGAAATTTATTTCAGTATAAATAATGGTCGCCGCATGGATGCTGGCAACGCCTCTGGCTGGATGATCTCCACCGATGATGCCGGCAATGTTTCCACATTGGCCTCCAATATGGCTGACTCCGGTGCCACATGGGCCGTGGAGAAAGTCACAGACTCTACGTTCCGCCTCAAGAACCTCAATGGCTATTATATCGCCACAATCCGTGGCGGTCAGGATGTAAAGACCACCAAGACAGCCTCGTCAGCCGCTACTTTCAGCTTCGCGCTCTCAGGAGGCCGCATTGTATTATCCAGCACCCGTTCAGCTCTTTACATGGATGATGCTGCCGGTGCCCTCAATGCCGGTGCCGATGACGATCCGGGATCGCGCTGGGTGCTGAAGACCGTGACCGTATTGCCTGAAAATGACCTCGTGCTCTCCGACATTTCGGATCAGTATATCTACACGATCACTTCCGTATCAGCTCCACTGGTATATCTCGAAGGCATATCCGACCGCTATTATAATTATGCGCGAGGCTATCTCAATGACGGTTGCTACTGGTTTCTCGACAAACCTGAAAACGGCGAAGGCTACCGTTTTAACTCCCACCGTTATGCCGCTGACGGTGTGCGTATGTGCCGTCTGTCCGATGAATACGGCAATATAAGCGCTCCGATCGACTACTATGGTCTGCGCGCCCCTGGCCCCTATCTCCACGAACACTGGTACTGCATACCAGTGGAATATGACGGCGAGCACGCCTACCTGATATCGACATGCTATCCTCCTAAGGGCAACTGCTGTATCAGCCGCGTGATGGAAAACGGTGTGATGACCTATTCTACGGCCGATGATCTGGCAAATACTGCATGGGTCTTCACTCATGAAAAAGGCATTGACCATGAAAAGATGTTTGAACAGCAGCGCAGCACCTATTTGCCCCGACTTGATGCGCTGCTCCGTGTGCAGCCTTTTGCGAAAGACGTGCTTGAACCTGCCCGCGAATATATCGCCAACGTTAAGATGACAGACTTCGGCCCTGACTCTTATTCGGCTAACCCGGCTCTGGCTGACTATGTCAACGGAGTTGTGGAAAAGGCCAAATGGTTACTTGAGGAAGAGCCCCGCGGCTGTGCCGTATATATAAAGAATGTGCGTCGTGCCGATAATAACACGGCCTCATATCTGGCTGCTGTCAATGGATCGGCCAACACTGTTGATCTGACCGCCTCCACCGAGGCCTCAGCAACGTGGACACTCGAATATTTCGTCAACGGCTGTTACCGCCTTGTCAATGACAATGGCGAGTATCTCGGTCCGCTGTCGTCGAGCATCGAGATTGTGTCCGATGCATCTCAGGCCGGACTCTACTTCCTGGACTTCCGCAATAACTACATGACTCTGGCTGACCGCAACAATCCTGATAATAGTATCAATGTAGACCAGTCAGGTAGCAATGTCTGTGTATACAACGCTGATGATGCCGGTTCACGATGGACCATCGAGCTGGTGCGTCTCAGCGCCATCGGCGCAGTGGCCGTTGATGCCTCCGACGGGGTTGTAGAATATTATGACCTGCGTGGTGTCCGCGTAAACCGCACTGACATGGCTCCTGGTCTCTATCTGGAGCGCCGTGGCAACCGCGTCAGCAAGATCCTTGTGAAATAATCAGCCGAAACTTTAATCTTACATGATAAATAAAGAAATGAAAAGATATATATTACCGATTCTTGCCACACTGACTGCCCTGACCGGGGTGGCTAATGTGACCGCGGACCGGAACTGCTCAGCCGAATTCATGCTTACGGAAGAAGACCGTGCCGCCCTTTCGTTTGAAAACATGCTTCCCGCAGTGGCAGCCACCGATGACAAGATCACCACGCTTGACTTCCACTATTGCAACAACCCGATGACGTCGTTACGTCTGGGACAGGGAGAATACGTTGAAAACTCTGCTGCCATCAAGCTCCCCAAGGAGTGGCTTCAGAACTATGTCGGCGCAAAGATCACCGCGGTGACCATATGTGCCGGCTTCAACAGCCAGACATTCAAAAACCACGTTACCGACGTAACCATATTTCTAAACCGCGATATTTTCACTCAGGAGCCTTTTTACAAGCAGTCCGGACGCCTTGAACGAGTGTCGCGCAAATGGAATGAGATACCGATGAAAACTCCCTACGTGATCGACGGTTCGAGCGATCTCTATGTGGGTTTCACCGTGGTGCGTCCCACGCTTAATGATGCCACATTCGTGGTAGACCGTTCGCCTAACTTCACCGGCTGCTCCTTTTGGGCCAACTATCAACTGGATGGCAAGAGCATTTGGGAAGATATGTCGGGCGAATATGGCTCGCTCTGCATGCGCCTGACCATCGAGAGTGACAACCTGCCTCAGAATGACGTGACTCTCACCGGACTCGACTTGCCCAATGTGGTAGGCCATGGAGTTAAATTCACCGGATCATTCATCGTGACCAATCATGGCGTTAACCCTGTCAACACGGTGACTATACAGGCTTCGGTTGGTGAAGATGCTCCTCAGTCTACGGAAATCAAGCTGCCTAAGGAGGTGACTTACAATGAGTCGTTTTCCGTATCAATAGATGACCTGGTATGCAATGACGAGGGCTTGTCTGTGCCCGTGGTGATCACCGCCACTTCGGTCAACGGGGTGGAGGATACATATCCTTCAGACAATACTCTTAACGGTTCGGTGCGATGCATCGAAGATGGGTTCATGCGCAATGTGGTGTTTGAGGAAGGCACGGGGACCTGGTGCGGTTACTGTCCACGAGGTGCATATGCCATGGACTATATGCTTGACAAGTATCGCGATGGATCGTTTATCGGCATTGCGGCCCATCAGGGTGATATGATGCAGATCAATACCATAAACTTAGAAGGCAAAACGCAGGTCGACTTCCTCCATGGCTATGGCGAGCAGTTCGCCATGGTCAGCGGCTATCCACATGCCCGTTATGGCCGAATCGCACCCTACGGCACCGACATACCTTCGGCCGAATATGTGGAAGATACCTATAAAAAACTGCGCGAACTTCCGGCTATAGCCAAAGTGGATTTCGATCTCTATATCAACGACACCAGCGACACCATCACCGTGGTGGGCAACACCGAATTTTCCATTAATTCCAAAGATGAGTTCCGCATGGTATATGTGTTGCTTGAAGACGGACTTGGCCCCTGGGGACAGACAAACTATTTTGCCGGTACCGGCCGCAACAAGGAAGTGGGAGCATGGGCTGATATGTCAAATCCCGCGATAGTGACGTTTAACCATGTGGCCCGCTATGTCACTTCCTACTTCGGCGAGAAGGGTACAGTGCCATCACCTGTGCGTCCCGGAGAGAAGTACGGGCACAAGACCGTGATTCCTCTGACCAACCTTCTATCTGGTAATATTGACAAAGCATCGGTGGTGGGCATGGTTGTCAACTATCGTACAGGCGAGGTCGAAAACGCCATACTCGTGCACTGTAAGTCAGAGTTGCCCCCCATATCCGGCATCGGAGAGGTGGCAGCTGAGGCTGATAGCGCTGCTGCTACAATGTGGTATACCATTCATGGCATACGTGTGGCCGAACCCACCGTTCCCGGAGTTTATGTGAAGGTTACCGGCTCCAGATCAGAAAAGGTACTCGTAAAATAAACAGGGAATCATAATACCCTGGACTTGTGTAAATCGTAAATACGTGCTCCCGGTGTGGTGCATCGGGGGCACGTATCTACATTATACTGAAATTATCCAATTTAATATCACTATATTTTTATGAAGAAAAACCAATTTCGCGCTCTTGCGCTGTCGGCTGTGGCCCTTCTCGGCACTGCCGCCATGTCTGCTGAGCAGCAGCAGTTGGTGTTGACATTTGACCGCACAGGTACTAATCCTACTGCTGTCTCCGTCAACTCATCGGTGACAGGTATTACCGCATCGCTCACCTCTGCTTCTCACGATTGGAAAACCGGTGGTGTCATTGGGAACAATATACTTTGTCCCAATATCAATGCCAACGCCGGTGCCGACGAAACCGTGGCATTCTCCATCGCAGGACTCCCTGCCAATGCCTCAATCACCGGCATATCTCTTGATATTCACGCCCTCAATGGCTCCAGTGCATATCAGGATGCCTCAGGTGCCGCTCCCCGCCAGTGGAATGTCGACTTCTCCATCAACGGCGCTAACTTTGTTTCGCTGACCGACATTGACATTGCCAAAAACGTCAATGCATCCAGCGGCACCCGCAACAAGATCTGGGACTTCACTCCAGCCGCACCAGCTTCTGCTACCGATCCTCTCTCACTCAATCTCCACTTTACCAAGGGAACCAGTAATGATGGCTGCTTTTTCGGCTTCAAGGAGATCATTATCAACTACGATGTGACCGAAACAGATCCTGAACCAGCTGTTCCCGCTGCGGGCTCGGTCGATTTTGACATTATGAAGAGTACCTACGGACTGCCGTTTGCTCTTGACACTTATCTGACCGCAGGCACTATCATAAAAGATGGCCCGATCTCAATAATATTCGACAATAAAAAGGTACAGGCAAAGAATGCGTCCAATAACCGCAGATATCTCAGCTTCGAAAGTACGGCGCTACTTGTTTTCGTGCCGGATGCCGGTTATAAGATCACATCGGTCAAATATACATATACTAATACCAGCGGAACTGTTGAAGACCGTAATTCTAAATTCACTAACAACGGAGACAACACCTGGACTAAAATTTCGGGAACACACTCGGTACAAAATATCATTGTGGAATATGAACCCGATCCTGAATCCATAGTAGCCAATGTGGCTGTGGCAAATGCATTCACGGCTGCTATCAGCAATACCGCTGCCTATGCTTACAATTACTTCGTGAGTGCTTCGCATTTCATTAGCGAAGATGCCAGCAAGATGATATACACCGATCTTCCCACTGCTCTCAAGAACTATGCTGCTCAGTCGGCCAACTTTTCTTCGGTGACAGCGGTGAAGCAATACTTCGCAAGTGAAATCGCCAAATTTGAGGATATGATCCTTGCAGGATTCAAGACCAAGCTGGAAGATCCAGAGAATTCTTTCACATTCAAGTCCAAGGGTATGATTGATGCAGGGAAGGCCTCCTGGATCTCAAACTCACTTTATGCAGTAGGCTGTGACACAGATCTCTATATAGCCAATCCAGGTTCATCGGCCGGTGCGATATTTAATCCTGTGGCCGTAGGTGGCAATCCTGAGATATTCACCCTCCGCTCCATTATTGACGGCATCACAATGGCTTGCGCCTCAGTCAATGACGGTGTTGTCGGTCCCAAATCTGATTCTAAGCCCAATGAACTCAGCTTCAAGGTGGTGCTTAATAATGGCGCCGTGCAGTTGGTATTGTCGGGTAACCCCTCTAAGGCTCTGGGGATAAATATTGAGAATGGCTGTGTTTCGGTTCTTGACGCGACAGATCCCGGCACGTTACTCTATGTCTACTCCATATCCCTGAGCTCGGCGTTATCGACGGCATCTTCCTCTATCTACTACTGGGGTGGCGCCACTCCGGACTTTACAGATCAGACGAATGAATATCGAGCCAGTGTTACTCAGCTGGAATCGCTTTCCTCTTTGCCCGCTTTCATTAAGGACGTGCAGAAAACGATTATTAGTAAACTTACTGCAACTGAAGTCAATATGTTTATTTATAGCTTCAGTAAGAAGTTTATTGGCTATGTTGACGGGAATCTGATGACCAATCTTCCCACGGACGATGCCCAGCGCTGGAAGATAAGCTTGATTGAGGACGCTAAATATAATAAGGTGCTCCTTTACAATCACTCCATCAAAAAATATCTGACCCACGACTGCACTCTGGTGGACCAGCCCGGCGAAAACTGCTACTTTGCCCTCGTGTTTGAGAACAACAGCAGTAGCATGTCGTTGGTCGTTCCCGGCAAAACAACCGACAACAGCCTCCGCTCTAACACTACCGACTATAAACTCTATCTCGACAACTACTCAGAGCGCTTCGCCAACAGCATCGGCTATTATACTTTCAAGTTCATAGCCAATCCTGCGGCCGATCCCGCTGTCGTGGCCACTCTGAATTCGGCCTTGACCGAGGCTTCTCAGTTAGGTGCGCTTTATCTCTCCAGCATACCTTTCGCTGGCCAGACCGCCCGCACCGCCATCGAAAAGACCCTCCC
>CAZKRV010000059.1:0-11258 GCA_964555345.1 uncultured Bacteroides sp. | reverse complement strand
CCTCAACGGTTTTCAAGACCGCCGCAATCGACCACTCTGCCATCTCTCCTTGTGGGTGCAAAGGTAGGTATTATTTTTGAGGTGTGCAAACGTTTTTTTGTTTATTTGACATATTGTTTGTATTTTTGTGGCTATATGGACGAGTTTACCCCTAATACCGATGGCACCGCCATGATGCAGCCGGGTGGCGATGACACAGTGCGTTACCAACTGCGCTCGATGTATCGCAGCTGGTATCTTGACTATGCGAGTTACGTTATACTTGAGCGTGCCGTGCCAAATATCGCCGATGGCTTGAAGCCGGTGCAGAGGCGTATTCTTCACTCAATGAAGACGCTTGACGACGGACGTTTCAACAAAGTGGCCAATATCGTGGGCAACACGATGCAGTATCACCCTCACGGCGATGCGTCGATCAACGATGCCCTCGTGCAGCTGGGCCAGAAAGAGCTGCTGATAGAGACACAGGGTAACTGGGGTAACGTGCTAACCGGTGACCGCGCGGCGGCGGGCCGATATATCGAGGCGCGCCTGAGTCCATTTGCGCTTGAGGTGCTCTATAATGCCAAGCTGACGGAGTGGACCAAGAGCTACGACGGCCGTAAGGACGAGCCGGTGACGCTGCCTGTGAAGTTTCCGCTGCTGCTGGTGCAGGGCGTGGAGGGCATTGCCGTTGGCTTGTCGAGTAAGATTCTGCCCCATAATTTCAACGAATTGATTGATGCGGCCGTGGCCCATCTTCAGGGCCGCGAGTTCACGCTCTACCCGGATTTTTCCACCGGTGGTTTCATCGACGTGGCCCGCTATAATGATGGAGCGCGTGGGGGAGCCGTGAAGGTGAGGGCCAAGATCGAGAAGATTGACAGCAAGACTCTGGCCGTGACTGAAGTGCCATTCGGCATCACTTCCGGTTCGCTGATCTCCTCAATATTAAAAGCTGCCGAGAAGGGTAAGATCAAGATACGTAAGGTCGATGATATGACCTCGGCCGAGGTGCGTGTGATGGTCTATCTGCAGCCGGGCACTTCGTCTGATAAGGCGATAGATGCGCTTTATGCCTTCACCGACTGCGAGATCAACATATATCCCAACTGTTGTGTGATCGACAACAAGAAGCCGCGGTTTATCGGCGTTAGTGATGTGTTGCGCCACAGTGCCGAGTCAACGCGTGAATTGCTGCGCCGAGAGCTTCACATACGCCGTGCCGAGGTGAGTGAACTGCTTCACTTTGCATCGCTCGAGCGCATCTTCATAGAGGAACGTATATATAAGGATAAGGAATATGAGCAAAGCCGCTCGTTTGAGGAAGCTACGGTTCATATCAAGAAGCGACTTGAGCCGTGGGCACCGCAGTTTGTGCGCCCGGTGACCGATGACGATGTGCAGCGCCTGTTTGAGATAAAGATGGGCCGCATCCTGCGGTTTAATGTGCAGAAAGCCGATGAACTGATCGCCTCTTATCGCGACAAGATCGCCGAAATAGACCGGCATCTGGCCGACATCACTGCTTACACGATAGAGTGGTTTCTCGGACTTCAGCGCAAATATGGAGCTGCGTTCCCGAGACGCACCGTGGTCAGGTCGTTTGATTCGATCGAGGCAGCCCAGGTGGCCGAAGCCAATAAGAAGCTCTATATCAACCGCGCCGAGGGATTTATCGGCACTTCGCTTACCAAAGATGAGTTTATCGCGCCCTGTTCGGATCTTGATGACGTGATCATCTTCTATCGTGACGGTAAGTATAAGGTGGTCAAGGTGCAGGAAAAACTATCGGTAGGAAAGAACATAGAGCACATTGATGTGTTCAAACGCAATGATCAGCGCACTATTTATAATGTGATCTATCGCGACGGACGCGAGGGTACATATTATATGAAGCGTTTCTTTGTGACCGGTATAACTCGCGATAAGGAATATGACCTGACGCAAGGCACACCCGGTTCGCGCATCTGCTACTTCTCCCGTAATCCCAACGGCGAGGCCGAGGTGGTCAGGGTGACGCTCAAACCGAAAGCGAGACTCAACAAACTGCAGTTTGATGTGGACTTCGGCGAACTTGCCATCAAGGGCAAGCAGAGCCGGGGCAACATAGTGACCCGCAACGAAGTGCATCGCTTCTCGCTGCGTGAGAAAGGAGCGTCGACACTCGGAGGACGCAAGGTGTGGTTTGACCCTGATGTGCTCCGGCTTAACTATGACGGCCGAGGTGACTATCTCGGCGAATTCGCCGGCTCGGATCAGGTGCTCGTGGTGCTCGGTAACGGTGAATATTACACTACTTCGTTTGATGCGACCAATCACTATGAAGAGGGGATCATGCGCATCGAGCGTTTCCGTCCCGGCACGGTGTGGACCGCAGTGCTTTTCGATGCCGATCAGGGATATCCGTATCTCCGGCGGTTCACGTTCGAGCCGTCGGCCAAGAAACAGCGATTTATCGGTGACAATCCCCAGTCGAAACTCATATTGCTGAGTGATGCTCCCGGAGCGCGCTTCAGGCTGACGTTTGGCGGCGGAGACGAATTCCGTGAGCCGATAGAGGTGGTGGCATCGGATTTTATTGCTGTCAAATCGTTTAAAGCCAAAGGTAAGCGCCTGACCACATGGGAGGTGGCCGATATTACTGAACTCGAACCGATAGAGCAGCCGGAAGAGGCTGAAAACGTTCCGGCCGAAGACGTGACGGAGGAAAATGTGACTTCCGAAGAAGTCAGCGACGAAGAAGTGCGTGATGAGATCAACGGTCAGAATCATCTTTTTTAGTCTGCTGATGCTTCTTGGCCGGATGGTGATGTCGGCACAGGAGCAAAAACCGCTTCGTCCCGTCACCTCGGCCTGGACTGTCGAGATCGGGTCGGTCAGGCAAGCCAATACCTACCTGTCGCCCCTCCGTTACTCAGGCAAGACCTTTGCATTCAATCTTGAACGCTGGCAGGCAATGCGCTTCTCGCCGCAACAGTGGGTGATTCGACTTAACCTGCGCGCCGGGTTGGACCGCTCGCTCAGCCCCGCGCGCAACTCCGTGATGTGGGGCCTTGACTTCAGCGGGGAGTGGCAGATGATGCACCGTTGGCGCAATGTCGGGCTGTCAGGACTCACGCTCGGTGCCGGTGCCGGTGCCGATCTTGATATCGGAGTGCTCTACCTGCCGCGCAACGGCAACAACCCCGCCCAGGCTCAAGCGGCCGCCACATTGGGAATCACGGCTTTTGCCACATATTCGTTCAAGGCCGGACGACTCCCCATGGTGGTGCGCTATCAGCCGTCGGTGCCGCTTGTCGGAGCTTTCTTCTGCCCGGATTATGGCGAACTTTACTATGAAATCTCGCTCGGCAACCGCTCCGGTCTGGCTCATGTGGCGTGGCCCGGATCTTACCGTCGATTCATGAGTCTGCTTACTGTCGACCTCCGCTTTGGTGCCACCGCATTGCGTCTGGGGTATCGTGCTGACGTACTTTCGACGAAAGCCAATAATATTGTCAACCGTTCGGTGACCCATATGGCCACTATCGGCATAAGCGGCGAATGGCTCATGCTCTCGCCTCGCCAATCGCACGATGCCGAAATCATAACCGCATACTATTGATGTTTCACAGACTGCTATCGACAATACTGACACTCCTGATCATGACATTTGTCATGACCGGTTGCCACTCTCTACCCGACGAGTCTGACTCACCGCGGGGCAACTTCGAAGCGTTGTGGAGGGTGATGGACGAGCACTATTGTTTTTTCAGCGAGAAAGACGTGGATTGGGACGAGGTGCATACCCGCTATTCGGCCATGGTCCGGGAGGATATGACCCGGCGAGAGCTTTTCTATCTGCTTTCGGCAATGCTTGATGAACTGCGTGACGGGCATACCAATCTATCGGCATCGTTTGCCACATCATATTATCGCAAATGGTGGAGTGACTATCCACAGAATTTCGACGGACGCCTTGTTGAACAGTATTATTTCAACTTCCACTATCTGCAGCTCGGCGGCTGGTATTACGGCATACTCCCTTCCAATGTGGGCTATCTGCGCGTGCCGTCGTTTACCGTAGGGCTTGGTCATGGCAACATCGATCTTATACTCAACTATCTCGCGACATGTACCGGACTTATTATAGACGTGCGCGATAACGGGGGCGGTAATCTCTCCTATGCAGAGACTCTGGCCACACACTTCATAGCCTCGCCGGTCACTGCCGGATATATGGTGCACAAGACCGGCCCTGGCCACGATGACTTTTCCGAGCCGTTTAAGGTGACGTATGATCCGGCTCCGTCAGGCCATTTCATCTGGGGTAAGCCTGTGGTTGTGCTCACCAACCGTTCCACATTCTCTGCCGGCAATTTCTTTGTGGCCGTGATGAAGAGCCTGCCAAATGTGACTATTGCCGGAGCCACCACCGGCGGTGGATCAGGAATGCCCTATTCGTCGGAGATTCCGTGCGGGTGGGGAGTGCGCATGAGCGCTGTGTCACTGCTTGACTCCGAAGGGCGTGTGACCGAAGGGGGGATAGATCCCGATCCCGGCTGTGAGATCGGGCTTGATGCCGCTGCTGCCGCCACCGGTACTGACACCATGATTGAGTTTGCAATAAAACTGCTTTCGAAATGAAAAAAATCAGCTATATATTTTTGCTGCTGCTGATCGTTTCATCGTGTGTGAAGACGGGACCGCTCCCCGATGATTTCACGGAGGTGGTCTACTCTCCGCATCATGCCACCGGATTTACGATCAGGCGTGTGCCCGGTGCGGAGTCCACGCTGCTTGAAGTCACTGATCCATGGCAGGGTGCTGACTCTGTCAGCCGATTCATCTTTATCGCACGCGGCGGGGAGACTCCTCCGCGTGGCATCATGTCGGTCAATGGCGGTGCCGTCCGTGTGGTCTGCATGAGTACCTCGCAGATCGGCCTGCTCGCTGCATTTGGAGCAGATTCGCTTGTGGCCGGAGTGAGTGGCATGGACTATGTGACTGACCCGGTGGTGAAGTTACGTCGCGACGAAATTGCCGACGTGGGCTTTGAAGGTGCCGTGGACTATGAACGGCTCATATCTGTCAAACCCGATCTTGTGTTGCTCTATGGAGTCGGTGGACCGAGCGCCATGGAGGAGAAACTTGTGGAGCTTGGTATACCTTATATATATATAGGAGACTATCTTGAGCAGTCGCCACTCGGACGTGCGGAGTGGATGGTGGCGCTCGGAGAACTGACCGGACGTCGCTCCGAGGCGGAGATGATGTTTGCTCCGATAGCCGCTGCTTACGATTCGATCCGCACTTCCATCGGTCAGGACGGATACCGCCCGCGTGTGATGCTCAATGCGCCATATTCTGACGCATGGTTCATGCCGCCGGTTACTTCCTACATGGTCAGGCTGGTGTCTGAATCCGGAGGTGAATACGTTTATCCTGAAAATAAGTCGGGTATATCAGTGCCTATTGACATGGAGATAGCTGCCGGACTAATAGGCGACTCCGACTTATGGCTGCAGCCAGGTCAGGCGCGATCGCTGGCGGAACTGCGTTCCATGACTCCGAAAATCAGCTTTGATGGCCCGGTATTCAATTCCGTTGCCGATTTCTGGGAAAGCGGTGTGGCGCGTCCCGATCTTGTGCTTGCCGACTTGAATGCCATCATGAATGGTGAGGCCGCGGATTCCGTGCTTACCTATTTTTATCGCTTGAAGTGAGGAACCGTCTGCTCTTTATCCTAATGCTTGTGCTGACCCTCGGCCTGATGGTGGTCGATGTGTGTGTCGGCGCTGTCGGTATGTCGGTCGGGGAGGTATGGAGCGCCTTGTGGGGCACGTCGGCCGACCCGTCGTCAGTGCTGATCGTACGCCATATAAGGCTCATCAAGGCTGTTGTGGCTTTGTTGGCCGGAGTGGCTTTGTCGGTCAGCGGGTTGCAGATGCAGACGTTGTTCCGTAATCCGCTGTCGGGCCCTTATGTGCTCGGAGTCAGCTCCGGAGCATCGCTCGGCGTAGCTCTGGTGATACTTGGCGCGCCATTGTTCGGAGCTGCGTCTCCTATGGAAGTGGCTTTTGCCGCATGGATCGGGGCGGCGGCCGTGTTGGCCGTTGTCACCGTGGCCGGCGCACGGATTAATGATATAATGGTGATACTGATTCTCGGCATAATGATCTCGTCCGGTGTTGGTGCCGTGGTTCAGATGCTTCAGTACCTGAGCGGAGAGGAAGCCCTGAAATCATTTGTGGTGTGGACTATGGGCTCTCTCGGCGACGTCACCGCGTCGCGTCTGCCCGTACTGGCCGGAGGCGTGGTGGCGGGGTTGCTCCTCGCCGTGATCACAGTTAAGCCGCTCAATATGCTGCTGCTTGGCGAGAATTATGCCCGCTCAATGGGCTTGGACCTGCGTCGCTCGCGCACGTTGATCATGGCCTCAACCACACTGTTGGCCGGGACGGTCACGGCCTTCTGCGGCCCGATTGGCTTCATAGGCCTGGCCATGCCCCACGTGGCCCGTGCAATCTTCCGTACCGCTGACCATCGCCTGTTGCTCCCCGCTTCAGCTCTGACCGGCGCTGTGGTCATGGTCGGTTGCGACGTGGTGGCGAAACTTTTTACACTTCCGATCAATTCAGTCACATCGCTTGTGGGTATTCCTGTAGTGGTGTGGGTTGTGCTCCGTTACCGATCATGATTGATATCCGCGATCTCACCATAGCCCACAGAGGGGGTGCCCCTCTGCTTGAATCGGCTTCGGCTTCAGTGGCCGAGGGAACGCTATGTGCTTTTATCGGCCGTAATGGCGCGGGCAAGTCTTCTCTGCTCAGGGTTATGGCCGGAATTGACCGCCCCCGTGCGGGTACAGTAGTGATAGGTGGCACTGACGTGACTGCCGCGCGCCCTTGGCAGCTCGCGCGCAAACTGGCGATAGTTACTACCGAGCGGGTGCGCGTGGCCGACCTGTCATGCCGCGACGTGGTGTCGCTCGGGCGAGCGCCATTTACAGGAGGGTTCGGACAGATGTCGGCTGCTGACAATAAGGTTGTAGATGATGCCATGGAGCTTGTGGGGGTCGGCACGTTTGCATCGCGCTCCATTTCCACGTTAAGCGATGGTGAGGCGCAGCGCGTGATGCTCGCGAGGGCCATTGCTCAGGACACACCCGTGATCTTGCTCGATGAGCCGACATCATTTCTCGATGTCCCTAACCGACATAGACTTACTTCCCTATTGTCCATGCTTGCCCATGATCGTGGCAAGACCATATTTTTCTCCACCCATGAGTTGGATCTTGCGTTCAGTCGTGCTGACAGCGTGATGCTGCTTGAGGATCGTAGGCTACTCCATCTGTCTGCAAAGGAGATGGGTGCGCGCTTCGCCGCCTCACCTTGGGTTTGAGATCGAGTCCGTGAGCAGTTGTTGTTGCTCCTGGGTGAGTGTGTCGGTCGCTTCGTTGACTTCCTCAAGTTTTTCGTGCGATTCCACTTTGAGCGGAGCCACTCTTGCCGCCTCTATTCCGCGCATGAAGGCCGTGCGCATTTCATTGACCAGATTTACTCTTGCGGAGTCTGCCAGCGCCACTTTCTTCGCTGCTTTCTTCTCCTTGTAGCGAGCCTTGCCCATACGTATCTTCATGTCATCGGCGGGTCCGGTGATATTGATGCCGAACTTGAAGGGTAGGGGTGATTTCAGCACTGATACGTGATAGTTCAGGTTGAGATCAAGATCGTTGTTGCCCATCACTCCGAGCCGGTAACGGTCAAAGTCGAATATGAAAGGATAGAGTTCAAGCATGGAGTTCTGGACAGACAGTTCCACGGCCATATGGTCGATCATGTTACGTTGCTTGTCCTTAAACATAAGCCACTTCGCCATGGTTTTGAACGTTGCGTCGTCGAGAACCACCAGCGAATCGCCCGTCATATTCATCATGGCGTGTAGAGAGGGCGTCTTCAGGTTCATGGCCGAATCGAGCTTCACCGTCGCGCCGAGTCCCACGTCGATAATGCCACCTATGCCGTTGAGTATCGGCATGATCGAGTCGAGTGCTGGCATTAGGCTGATCACTCTGTTGATTCTGAACCGGTTGAGCTTAAGGCCCATTGCAAAGTCTATGTCATCGGCCGATGGCGCATAGTAGAGCGCGTTGAGATCAACCGAGCCTATGTCGGTCGATGCGTGCATCTGATGCAAGCTGACAGCTCCATGATTGATCAGCAGCGCTCCGCTGAAGTCGTGCATGAGCATGGTGGAGTAGAGTATATTATCGGCTGTGAAATGTAGGTCGGCATCTATGTTGACCGGTACAAGTACTGCCGCAATTTCTGTTACTGCCATGGAATCAACGCTGCTTTCCAGCGTATTGTCGTCAAGATCGAGGCTGACTGCCGCCATTGCGGTCGAGTCGGTGCGCGCGGCGAGAGCCGCACCGCGAAATGCAGCCTGTGTCAGTTCATTGACGTTGATGGTGTCGGCGTGGAGCGCGAATTCTATTTTGAGCGGAGCGCCTGCCCTTGCGAATCCTATCGAGCGCTTGATGTTGCTCACCGTGCCGTGAGCCTTGAAGTCGCTTTGGCCGGCTTTCAGCTCTACACTGTTGAGCGCTATGGAGTCGGCTGTGAAGTGGAAGTCCAGATTGCGCATGGTCATGCGCAGCGGATAGTAGGGCGAGAACACACGGCCCGACTTCGCTGACAGTTGTCCGTCAAGTTCCAGCCTTCGCAGCAACGATGCCGATGACTTGTCAAGTCCGAAGTCCATAACCTCCATCTTTTGGTCGAGAGAGTCGGCGGTGTGTCTGGCAGCGCGCCTGGCCGCACGTATGGAGTCATTGACTTGTGTCTGGCGCTCTTTCTTCGGCCTGAGGTGCATATTCATCGCGATATTGCTGCGGCTCAGGCTTATACGGCTCAACCCGCTGGCATATATCATGCGTTTTACGTCGACGGCAAGAGCCAGCTGAGGAATCTTCTTATCGCCATTGAAGCGGGTGATGCTCGCATTGGCGCTTAGTCCGCGCATCATGGCTCGCGTCGAGTCTGTGTTAGACACGAACCGCACCTTCTCCATCTCAATCTTGCCGCCCATGGGTGTGATCGTTGTGGTGTCGGATAGCGAGGCGTCGTTTTTGCAGCCGAGCCCTACATTCAGCCGGGCAATGGTGGCATTGAACTCCGGAAGCGACACTGCCGCGGTGTCGACCATCAGCGATACGGTCAGCAGCGAGTCTGCCCTGACTTGGCCGCGCCTGAGTGTCCGTGATGAGCCGAAGCGCACTTCCACATTTCCTGCCATGGCTGAAAGCGAGTCTGCCGGCATGTTGACTGCAAAATCCTGAAGTCTCACCATGCCGCCGAGTTTGGCTTTATGGAAATTGGCCGCATTGAGCTGCGACAGGCGGAACTTAAAGCCGGTGTCGGCCCTGAGCCGTCCCGACATCTCGGCTCCGATGGCACGCAGTAGTGGTGGGGGGAGCTGTTCCAGCTGTATGTTTCCGTGGAACTTTCCGGTCAGCAGCGGGTCATCGAGCAGATCAGTGGCTGTGCCTTCGACAGATATTGAGGTGGCTCCGTATGTGCCGGTAGCGTTGAATTTCTTTAATCTCACCACCGATGAGTTAAGATCCTCGGGGTGTATGTCTGCCTCGACCAGCAGTCCCACGTTGCGGAAACGTGCCCTCATCGACGGTACGGATAGTGGGCCGTCGGTCAGCTCCAGCGACACTGTTGCGTCAGGCAGCAGCGTGTCGGCTAACTGATACGGGCGGTTGAGTCTGGCGGCCACGGTGAGCATGCCGCCGCATTCCACCGCCGGAACTTTCTCGCCCATGTCTGGTTGCATTCGGGCCAGCTTCACCAGATATTCCGGCGATATAGGGCCGATTTTGGCGTTGAGACTCTCTATGGTCAGCGCGGAGTCCATTCTCACTTCGGTGTCGAATGTCACTTTGAGGTCGCCGGTGCTCATCGTGAAGTCCTGTAGCCCGATGGCGAGGGGATCGGCCGGATCCCAACGCATTTCGCCGTCCAGTCCGATGGCAAATGTGTCGGGTAGCGCCGCTAAGTTCGTCTGTGGCGAAGCGCTGAATCTGATGCCGTAGCGTGGAGTGCCATGTCGCTCCATGGCCAGCAGATGCAGGTTCAACGATGCTTCGAGCGAATCAGGTACAGAGATGAAACTCAGTGGGGCATCACCCTCGATCACGAAGCGGTCCAGTGCTATCGGAGGGATTATCAGGTCCGATTGATCCGTATCGGTCGTGTCGGCCGATGTTGGCAGCATATCAAGGTTGCTGCGTCCGTCGTCACCTATATAGATGCATGCTGCCGGGCGCACTATCGTCACGTCGTTTATGGCGATGGTGCCCTCGGCCAGAGCTGCCAGGTCTACTGCGCCGTGAAATCGATCGACACTCAGCAGTGTGGCGGCTGAGTCCGGTATTTGTCCGCTCTCCGATGTGACGGCGAGTGAATCCACCGTCAGTTCCAGCCGTGGAAATGTGCTCCACCATGTCAGCTCCACGCGGCCCACGTCCACGCGGCCTTCGTGCAGATATTCAGTGCCATATTTGCGCACTATTGCGGTCAGCCGCTCCGGTGTGAGCAGCCATAGTGCGGTGGCTATCGTCGCAGCTGTCAGCGTTATGACCACGGTCAGTGTCCACACTGGTATCTTCCACCAGAGTCCCCGGTGCGTGCGTCTCTTCTTCTCTGTCTTCTCTTCCATGATTTCACAAAGTTACAAATAATTTCGTAAACAAAAAACTCCGCGTCGGCGGTTGCCTGACGCGGAGTCATTCTGGTTGATATTTCGTTTTAGTTTGTGAATACAAGTTCGTCGTCTTTCAGGTCGATCACGATCGGGCGGCTGCGGTTGACTTTCTGTGCCAGTATGTCTTTCGACAGTTGGTTGAGTACGAGTCTGTGGATAGCCCTTTTGACGGGACGTGCACCAAATTCGGGGTCATAGCCTTCCTCTGCCAGATAGTGCATGGCGGCTGGAGTGACTTTAAGCTCTACGCCGTTGGTCGCAAGCATCTTCTGCACGCCGCGTATCTGCAGCCCGACGATCTCTTCGATCTCTTTCTCGTTGAGAGGAGTGAACATTATCGTCTCGTCGATACGGTTCAGGAACTCCGGTCGGATTGTCTGTTTCAGCATGTCCAGCACCTCCTGTTTGGTCTTTTCGGTCACTTCAAACCTGTTTTCCGGAGTCATTTTCGAGAAGTTCTCGCGGATCACGTTCGAGCCCATGTTGGAGGTCATGATTATGATGGTGTTCTTGAAGTTGAC
>CAZKRV010000058.1:0-11345 GCA_964555345.1 uncultured Bacteroides sp. | reverse complement strand
GAGCACGTGTACGAAGTCGGGCTTTATGTAGTCGAGCAGACGCTGATAGTGTGTGATGACTATTGTGGCGTTGCGGTCGGTCTTGAGTTTATTGACGCCTCCGGCCACTACCCTGAGCGCGTCGATGTCGAGGCCGGAGTCCGTTTCGTCGAGTATGGAGAGGCGCGGTTCGAGTACCGCCATCTGGAAGATCTCGTTGCGCTTCTTCTCACCGCCTGAAAATCCTTCGTTTACGGAGCGCGACGCGAGTTTGTTGTCGAGTTCCACGACTTCGCGTTTGGCGCGCATCATCTTCAGGAATTCGGCCGCGGAGAGAGGCGCTTCGTTGAAGTAGCGTCGCTTGGCGTTGACGGCGGCGCGCATGAAGTTAACCATTGATACTCCGGGGATTTCCACCGGATATTGAAACGACAGGAACAGTCCTTCGTGACTTCGGTTTTCGGGGGAGAGAGAGAGGAGGTCGATGCCGTGGAAGGTGACGGAGCCACCGGTCACGGTAAAGGCAGGGTCGCCTGCAAGTACCTCACTGAAAGTGGATTTGCCCGATCCGTTAGGGCCCATTATGGCGTGGACTTCGCCGGGCCTCACTGTCAGGTCCACACCTTTCAGAATCTCTTTGGAGTCGATCGAGGCTCGCAGTCCGCGCACCTCAAGCAGTATGTCGTCGTGTTCCATTCGGGTAATTATCAAAACTTGTATTTTTCTTTGCAAAGTTACGTGTTTTTTGATGAATTCAGCCTCTAATCGGAATAAATTTATTATTTTTGTGGTCAGTTTAAGATAATTAAAACAACTAATCACTATCATGAAACATTTTTACAGCTTTGCGGCAACCTTTGCCGCTGCTGCGGCCATGTTTGCAGCTCATGGCGCCGATTTCGGTCTGGTGGAGGAAGCTCTTGCCAATCCGGAGAATGAGCCGGCACCGGTGCACCCTGTGCCCACTGAGCGCCAGGTGCTCTGGAATGAAACAGAGTTCTATGCTTTCTTCCACTATGGCATGAATACTTTCACTGACAAGGAGTGGGGATTCGGTAATGAGAGCGAAACTATCTATGCTCCCACCGGTAAGCCCAATCCCCGTCAGTGGCTTGAGGCCATCAAGGCCGGCGGCATGAAGGGTGGCATCGCCGTGGTGAAGCACCACGACGGTTTCTGCCTGTGGCCCACCGCCACCACCACTCACTCCATCAAGAACTGCGGCAATGAAAACGGTCAGGTCAACATTCCCGAGGAGTTTGCCAAGGCAGCACGCGATCTTGATCTAAAATATGGTTTCTACGTAAGCCCCTGGGACCGCAATTCAGCGCTCTACGGCACCGATCGCTATGTGAGCGAGGTGTTCCTGCGCCAGTGCTATGAGTTGTGTGAATATGGTTCGGATCAATTTGAGATGTGGTTTGACGGTGCCAATGGCGGCGACGGCTATTATGGCGGTGCCAACAACACCCGTTCGATCGATGCATCTACATACTACGACATCCCTAACCTTCGCGACTCGGTTCACAAGGTGATGCCCAACTGCGTGATGTGGGGTGTGGGCGACGAAGCCCGCTGGATCGGTAATGAGGCCGGCTGGGCAGGCGAAACCTGCTGGAGCTACGGTTCCGGTACTTCGGGCGACGAGAACGCCACCGTGTGGAATGCCGGCGAGAGCGATGCCAAGGCCACCACTGCCGGTTGGTTCTGGCACCCGAATGAGAGCGTGCGCAGCCTCAACGAACTCTGGAAATTTTACATGGAGACCGTGGGCCGCAACGCTACCCTGATCCTGAACTTTCCGCCTGACCGTCGCGGTCTGCTTCCCGATGCCGACGTGAACCGCCTGAAGGATTTCGGCGAACTGCTCAAGACCCGTCTGGGCAATGACCTGGCTCCCAATACTACCGTCACTGCAACTGAGACGCGCGCGGACGGAGCGACGCGCACTTATGCCGCCGCCAACATGACCGACGGTGACAAGAACACCTATTGGGCAGCTCCCGACGGTGTGACCGACGTTACCCTCACTTTCATGTTCCCGGAGAAGACCAACGTGCATTATATCGCCCTTCAGGAGTATATCCGTCTGGGTCAGCGTGTGAAGGCTTTCAGCGTCGAGACCACTACCGACGGCACCACCTGGAGTGCCACCGCCCCCGGCGTGACCACCACCACCATCGGCTACAAGCGCATCATTCCCCTCAATGGCTCGACCCAGAACTATGGCAACGGCTATGACATCAAGGGCATTCGCGTTCACATTTCCGATGCCAAGGCTTGTCCCACTCTCCACACTGTATCCATCTATTAATCCCTCTGTCAATAATCATGAATCACATAGCTAAATATCTGTGTTTCGGTGCCGCCATCATGGCCATGCCCGCTATCTGTGCCGCCGGGGTGATTGATTTTGAATCCAATGCCGGAGTCAAGGCTGTCGGAGTCTACGATGCCTGGGAGCAGTCTCCTTTCCGCTCCGGTGTGCTCACCGGCAATGTCGCCGTTACCGCCAATCCCTTTGCCGACGAGGTCGGTTCCGAGAGCGACGAACCGCTCAACGGTTCGGCCACCGTGCTCGGCGCCCAGCGTTCGCGTTTCGGTTCCAACCGTTTCGGCGTGCGCATTGATCTGGAGGAGTCGTTCAAGCTCACTCCCGAATTGAAGTATGTTCACGTGCTGATCCACAAGCCCATCGATGGCCGCGTGATGCTCGTGGGCCTTGGCTCGCGCACCGAGCGTCTGGGTCAGGAGCCTTACACCGAGCAGTTCTGGGAGCTGACTTCCAGTGCTGTCAATCCCGATGAGTGGTGTGATGCCGTGTTCCCCGTGAAGGGTGCCGGCGGCATCGACGTGCGTTCGCTCGTGGTTGTGCCTCACTGTGAGTCACCCCATGCGCTCAATTCCGATTTCCTTTTCTATATTGACGATATCGAGATCAACAACAGCCCGACTCCCCGCATCGTCAACGACTATTATCTGGTCAACGGCGACAAGTCCACCTGGAAGCTCGACCGCCCTGACCGCTACACCAATAGCGTGAGCATCAGCGGCTCGGCCGACGGCGATCAGACTGTTGCCGTGAGTCAGCAGAGCGACAAGCTCGTATATCAGGACCGCACTTCCAGCGTGCTGAGCGTGCGTCCCGGCGAGAGCATCACTCCCTCCATCTCTTTCGAGGGTGCATGGATGCACGGCTACTTCTACATTGACTTCAACAATGATGGCAAGTTTGATCCCGTGATCAATTCCAACGGCACTGTGGGCGAAGGCTCCGAACTGGTGGCTTACTCCTTCCTGCCTGCCGGCAGCAATGAAAATGGCGTGAACTCCGCCGGCACTTCGCTTTCCGGCAACCAGCGCAACACCATGGTCATGCCGGCCTACACCATTCCCGCTAATCTGGCTCCCGGCATGTATCGTGTGCGTTTCAAGGTTGACTGGGCTTCGGCCGAACCTGGCGGCAGCTCCGATCCGGCCAACCTGATCGATGCCAACGGCGGTTCGATCGTCGATGTGATGCTCCATGTGCACAATGCCGAGGTCAGCGTCAACGACAATCAGCTCAACGGCGAGGTGCTCGCTGCCGACGGTTCCAAGCTCGACGCGTTCAAGACCCCCTATAAACAGCAATTCTCCGTGAAGATGAATCCCGAGAAGGGCTTCGTTCACGAAGGTTTCACCATGTATTGTGGCTATAATTTCAGCGGCAAGCCTGTCGATAAGTTCGGCAACCGTCAGTACACAGTCTACACCGTGGGCAAGGGCGAATTCGCTGCTGACGACACCTACACCATCGCCGCCGACCGCATGGCTCATGGCGACGTGCTCATTGTCGGCAACATGGTCGAGGACAAGACTTCCATCTCAGCCCCTGAGGCTGCTGCCGACGAGGCCAGTGTGATCTATGGATCTCCAGGGCCGTCGCGTGGCGCGTCCCGATCATGCCGGGCTTTATATTGTTAATGGTGTAAAAACCGCTATCCTTAAGTAATGATCGTAGAAATCCCTACTTTAAACGACCTCGGAGCAGCCGCCCGGCAGCTTATCAATCTGCTGGGCGACCGCACGGTCGTGGCGTTTCATGGCGACATGGGCGCCGGCAAGACCACTTTCATCAACGAGATGTGCCGTCAGCTCGGCGTCGAGACCGACCCCACCGCATCGCCCACGTTCGCGCTCATCAACGAATATCGTTCCGACACCACTGCGGAGCTGATCTATCATTTCGATCTCTATCGTGTGGAGTCGCTTGAAGAGGCGCTCGACATGGGCGTCGAGGACTATCTTGACTGCGGGGCGCTCTGCCTCATCGAGTGGCCCGACGTGATCGATGCCATTCTCCCTTCCGACACTGTCGACGTCGACATCACCGTCAACCCCGACGGCTCCCGCTCCCTCGCCGTCCGCGACTGATTCAGGCGGCGCATCAGCGGCAGCGGTTTGAGGCGGCGCGGCGGGTCCGACGCCACCACCGTGGCCATTATGGCCCGCGTCATCAGCATATCGTCATGGCAGCCCGGTGCCGCTCCCTGCGAGCCATCGGGCTGCTTGATGTATGTGGTCATCTCCTGTATGGCGCCGGCCGACCGCTCCACCAGCGTGCCCTGCCTCAGTGCGGCGTTCAGGTCGGCCAGTGCCGCCGTCTTTGTGGCCACGTTGGTGTGAAATCCATAGTGGCTTTCCATCGCGCCTGTGGCTATGCTCAGACACTGCCGCCTGTACAGGTTGCGATACTGTCGCGCCACCTTCTCCAGCACGTACTCCCCGTGCGTCTCCAGCGTGTTGCTCTCCACCACCAGCAGTGCGTCGCCATACCATCGCGCCAGTGCCGCCGCCTTCCATGCCAGCAGATCGTGGTCCGTGTGGCCGCGCCACTGCGCCACTATCTCCAGCGTGCCGTCGGGGTGACAGCGCCCCACCGCTATCACGCTCCAGTCGCTGTCGGCGCTCCGGCCTCCCACGTCCACCGCCACCACATATCCCGGCTTCAGGCCGCGGCAGTCGGCCGGCATCTCCCATATCCTCAGCCCTCCTGCCGGGCTTTCGTGCAGCGTCAGTCCGGTCAGAGCCTGCGGTCCGGTCTCGTGCTCGCCCCGCAGCTCGCCCGTAAATGCCGGCTCCCTCACTCCGGCGCGCAGTGCCTCCACCCGTGCCGGGTCAAACACCGGTGCCGACGCGTTGGCAAATGCCTCCAGCGCCGTCGTCGGATACTCCGCCATCATCTGCTGGTGAGTGCTGTATTCCAGCCGCTTCCGGTGATACCAGTTGATCTGCTCCAGCGTCAGTCCCCGGTCCCACAGTGCGCGCTCATAGCTGTCAAGCTCCTCCCATACCTCTGCTGCCGGGCGGCGCAGCTCCTCCGTGTATATGTCGATCTCATGCCAGGCCACAAACACCGGCAGCTTGTCGCTCCCTCTCTCCGACGTGGCCCTGATCCACTCCCGGTAGAAGAAGTTGCCCGGGCCGTTGGCCGTCGACTCCATCACCACCAGCGTCAGCGGTGCGCGGGCCACCGAGCCGCATATGGCGCGGATCAGGCTCTCCGGCGTGCGCGTCGGCGTGTCGGTCCAGAATGCCACCTCGCTCAGGTGGGCCATGGCGTAGTCGCCGCCGCGCACCGCCTCCGGTTTTTCGCTTGAGCATATGCACACCCTGCACCCTCGGCTCGGCAGCATTCTCACGTTTCTGGCGCCCTCGAATGGGGCAAACCTCAGTGCCGGCGGCTTGCCCGTCACCGGGTCCGGCTCCACATATGCCGCCGGATAGTTTTCGAGCAGCGTGCTGTATATGCCGCGTATCGTCCCTGCCGTGTCCTTCACGTGGGCGCATATCAGCGAGTGCCAGTTTTCGGCGTGGATCATCTGTATCCACACCATATATATATATATCTGTATCAGCGTCGACCCGCCCCATTGCCGGGCCTTGAGCATGATCAGCCTGATCGGCTCGCCCGCCTTGCGCTGCTGCTCCATCAGGGCCAGCACGCGGCGCTGTGCCCGGTTGAGCACGAAGGGCACCAGCCGCCCCGTCAGCTTGTCTTTGATCTTGACGCACGTTGCCGCCCAGAACTCGAAGTCCTCGGCAAATCTCGCCTCCGTGGCCACTCCCGGCTTCGGTGCCAGCGGGTCGGGCAGGGGAGCCAGGCGGGCGGCGCGGCGCGCGCGGTTTTCCTCTTCCATTTCGGGTGTGAATGTCTTGTCAGGCATTTTCTTTCATCTTTTTTTTGCAGTTGTTTGAAAAAATCGTAATTTTGCGCTTTAGAAACCAAAAAAGACACCTACAGTTATATACACATCTCATGTCAACCAACGAAGCTCCTAAGAAAGTGGCCGAGCCGATTCTCCCGGCCGAAGAACCCGTAGTGAGAAACGACAAGCGCATCCGCTCCATCATGCTGTGGGCATCGATCGTGCTCGCTGCCATCGTCATCGGCTCCATCGCCTATATCTATGGCTACCGTCAGCCCGCCATCGAGCAGGGCAATGAGGCCATCGGCCGTGCCGATGCCCAGCTTGCCGCCGGCAATGACTCCGTGGCCCTCGACCTCTATCGCGAGGTTGCTGCCGACCACTCCTTCGCCGCCGGCAATCGCGCCGCCCTCCAGAGCGCTATCCTCCTCTACCAGAAGGGCGAATATGAAGAGGCCCTCGGCTATCTCGATGACTATGATGCCACCGACGATGTCGTGGCCGCCTGCGCCACCGCCCTTAAGGGCGACTGCTACGCCAACCTCGACCAGCTCGCCAAGGCTGAGAGCGCCTTTGCCAAGGCCGCCTCGATGAGCAATGCCAACAAGGCCCTTACCCCCTATTTCCTCACCAAAAAGGCCCATATCCTCGAAGCCGAAGGCAAGTGGGCCGATGCTGCCGCCACCTATGGCATAGTCGAGAAAGACTATCCCGCCTTTGCCCAGCAGACCGCCGCCGAGGCCAATCGCCTCCGCTGCGAGGAGATGGCCCGCTAAAGCAGTCTCCCTCCCTCCCCCCAGATTAACGAAGAGTGCCCGAAAACACACCCCGGCATACTATGCCGAATACTGAGATCAATTTTTATTAGAGTTTAAAGGTGAAGATGCGCCCGCGGGATCCGTCCCCGGGCGCATTTTTGCCCTATCCGCCCCTGCTCTCGCCGCGCAGCTCGTCGCGCTCCCGCCTGAACTCCCCGAAGGTGGCGAATAGGTCGGCCAGCGCCACCCCCGAATATCTCACCTGCGCCTCATAGAGCTGCGCCGAGTTGCCGCTCCCTCCGGTCGACCGCCCCCGATAGGCCTGACTCACTCCGCTCACCTCCTCCATCATCCTCATCTGCAGCGCCAGCAGCTCATAGGCTCCACATGGCGCCGGGTTCGTCACCACCTGCTGCGGACCCTGCACTCCGGGCCGCGGATTGTAAGGTATGATTCCGTCATAGCTCGCCCATGCGTCGGCCACGTCGCTCCACTCCATCTCGTCGCCGATCTGATCCTGCGGAAACAGCAGCACCCCCTTGGCCGACGTGCTCATCATGTTGTCCACGTGCGTGATCAGCCGGTTGATATACTTCTGCTGATCGATCACGTCTTCCACAAACGAGTGCACCTCGCCGTCCACCATCGGATATAGCCGCAGGGCAAATGGCGGACGCTCCGCCTTCACGTGGCGCATCACCGTGCCCTCCGGAGTCAGCCACCGCCCGTGCCACTCCTGCGTCAGCTGCCACCGGCACTCCACCCGCGGCAGCTTCTGCTTCAGCCGCTTCCGGTTCAGCGCGTCCACCTTGCGCTGCTCCTCAGGCTCCTTCAGCGTCACCGTCCCCTCCATCGGGTCGTGCACCGCCAGCTGCTCCCTTGCCTCCAGCGTCCACACCTCGATCACCCTGCATCGCCCCGGCTCCGCCAGTCCGAAGTCGGCGCCGCCCGGCCTGGCCAGCCCCGGTGCGCCCGTCACTCCGTTGCCATATATCCGCTTTATCTCCGCCGCCCGCCGCCGGTCTCCGTCGCTGAATCGCATCAGCGTCTCCGCCAGGCTCCAGTCGTGCAGCATTCCCGCCAGCTCCATGTCGCGCCCCCGCGGGTCCATGAAGGCCGAGTGAAAGAATCGCGCCGGGCTCACGTGCTCCACCTCGCCCTCCGGCCCCACGCGCTGCACCGCCATGCCCGAGATCAGAAACTCCTCCAGCGTCCGCGCGTCCAGCTCCTCCACCCGTGCCCCCTGCTCCTCCTGCTCCGTGCGGAAGTGGCCCACGATCGTCTTCACCAGATTGCGGATCATGTTGTTTGTCAGCGGCGTGCGGCCTCTCATCGTGGCCAGCGCACCCTCCGTCCTCACCCTCCCGTCGCTGCATCTCACAGTGTCGTCCCACTGCTCGCCATAGGTAAATCGCTTGTGCCTCAGCCGCCGGCGCCTGAACTCCGCGCCCCGCTCATAGCACTCTCGAGCTTTGCTCAACACATCACATCTTTCCATATCGAATCATCAAATTCATACGTTTCACTTCCCGGATCCAATATCACCGTCAGGTCCGTCAGCGCCCCGCCCGGGGCCGCCACCGCCACCCGTCCGTCTGGCAGCAGTGCCGCCGTCGGCCGCCCCCACATCGGGTTGGCCGCCGCCCGCCTCACTGCCTCTGCCGTGGCCGCGGGTGCCGCGGGTGCCCGGTGGCCGAATCCCACCGTCAGCACCCGCCGCGTTCCCTCCGGCGGCGTCACCACCGCCAGCCGCCCGTCGGCGCTCACCTCCACCTGCGCCTCGGCCGCCATCTGGTGCGCTGCCAGCCGGCTGGCCGGGGCGTGGTCCAGCCGGTCCAGATACCACGCCCTCATCTCCGCCTCCATGATCGCCTCCAGGTCCGGCCCGTCGCTCCGGTCCACCGTGCAGTCCCCTCTCGGCGGCTCCACGGCCCGCAGCGTGCGCCACTTGGCCAGCATCTCCTCGCGCGTCAGCCTCACTCTCATGATTTATCCGCGACCCTTCTCTGCAGTCACCCTCACGTGAGCCTCCGGCTGACGCAGCACCATGCAGCTCGCCTCCGTCATCACCACTGCGTCCGAGTTGCGCTGACCGCTCGTGCGCAGATCCAGCACCGCCGCATTGAAGGGCACGTGCACATACTTCGTCAGATACTGCGGATCTATGATCAACCCGTCGCCGCCGTGGCCACAAGCGTCCATCACCTCGCTCATCACCACCCACAGCGTGCCGAACTTCGAGTGTATCTCATGAAAGTCCAGACCCCACTGCGTCACCTTGTCGCCCGCCAGCATCGTGCGCTGCTGCCCGCCGTCCATCAGGCTCAGCCGCTCTATCAGCTCCGACCCGGCCAGCAATATCTTGCGCGACGATGCCCCGTGACCCGTAAAGGCCGTCTTCATCACCTCGAGCCATGCCTCATACGTGATCCCCGACTCCGGATAGGTCGCGTCCCTGCCCGCCTGATGCCATATGCCACCGGTCAGAAACACCTCCGCCTTCTTCACCGGATCCACGATGCGCGCCTTCGACCCGAAGAGAAAACTCTTCTCCATGCCCAGACGCATCTCATACACCGCCATCTCCTCCTGATCCGTGAAGGTCCAGCCCACCTCCTTATTGCTCAGGCGCATCAGCGTGCTCTGCTCTATCTGCGCCTTAAATATCTGGCGATAATTCGTCGTCTTGCGCGGCACTGCCTCACACTGCGCCGTCTGCACGTCAAGCTCCCCGGCAGCGCGCCCCATTCTCATCAGCCGCTTGCCGCGCGTCAGCGTCGGCACCCCCGCATAGCCCTCGGCATTGCGCGGACCGTTCACCGCCACCAGCTTCAGCCGGTTGCCCTCCAGCCGCTCCACCACATAAAACACCAGCGGTGCACCCGTGCTCCCCACCGTCACCTCAGGCATCAGCAACGTGTCCGTAGCGTCAAAGGCCCCTGCATCGTCCACCTTCACCGTCACCTCCAGATTGCCATCATCGCCCGCAGCCTGTGCCGCGATGTCCTCCGTCGTCTTGCACTCACACGGACGCGTATCCACCGCATAATACTGCACCAACATCGACCCCGCCGCGCGGTTCGACGCATAGCGCCCCAGCTGATCCACGGGCGTAGCCATCGGACGCACACGCGTCACCCGGCTGTCCACCTCACTCTGAAGCAGCTCCTCCGACACCTCATTTGCAGCACTTGTGGTCAACACGCCACCCACATGGGCGCCACCATCCACGCCCTCGATCTTAGTAAATTCCATAAACTTTAAAAAGAAAATTAAAAGTGAAACACACTGCAAAGTTACACCCCCCCATCCACCCCTCCAAGGGATAATTTTCCAAAAAATTTAATGGCGTCGGATGCCCCGCCGGCGCCCGATATGCGGAATTTTTTTGTGGTGGATGCCCCGCCGGCGCGCATCGAGCGCCCCGCCGTGTCTCCGGGTGCCCGATATGTGGATTTTGTTGTTGACGGATGCCCCGCCGGTGCCCGCCATGGGCGTCCCGACGGGACGCCGACTCCAACATAGCCGGGTATGCCGCAGGCATGCCCGGATGCGGACCTCAATAACCCCATCGCGTGCCGGAGGTACGCGGACTCCCGTGCCGTCACATTTGCCTGCCCGGGAATCGGCGCACCGTCGGCGCGCCATATTTTGCCGGACCCACGCCATCCGGGCATGCCTATCGGCATACCCGGCTATGTTGAAATCGGCGCACCGTCGGCGCGCCATATATTTTTTGCGTTCGTCATCCGGGCGCACCTCCGGCGCGCCCCCGCCGCCCTAAATTTGTTTTATCAAA
This sequence comes from uncultured Bacteroides sp., assembly GCA_964555345.1. GTDB lineage: Bacteria > Bacteroidota > Bacteroidia > Bacteroidales > Muribaculaceae > UBA3263. Next base: position 618 of record CAZKRV010000058.1, on the reverse strand, counting down.
TAAAATGCATTATCTTTGCTGCTATGAGCTACACATCACTCACCTACCACATTGTGCTGAGCACCTACCGTCGCCAACCCGCCATCAACATACCCAACGAAAACCTCCTTTACCGCATCATCTACCACATGTGCACACAACGCGGCTGCCACGTACACCGCATTGGCGGCATGCCCGACCACGTACACATACTCTGCGACATACCGCCCACCATTGCCGTGGCCCAGCTCATCAAAGTCCTCAAATCCGAGACCAGCAAATTCCTCACCGACTCCGACGCCTTTCCTGTATGGGTTGGCTGGAGCCAAGGCTACGGCATCTTCACCATCGACGCCTCCACCACACAAACCCGCATCAACTACATCGCCAACCAGAAAGAACACCACAAAAAAGAAACCTTCCACGACGAATTCCTCCGCTTCCTCCGCGACCACAACGTCGATCCCACCTGGTGGTCCCACGAAAAATAGTGGTGCGGTTGCCCCGTCATGCGGAATTGGGTAGGGTGGATGCCCCGTCGTGGCGCATCGAGCGCCCCGCCGTGTCGCGTGCCCGCCATGGGCGTCCCGACGGGACGCCGACTCCAACATAGCCGGGTATGCCGCAGGCATGCCCGGA
>CAZKRV010000057.1:0-11386 GCA_964555345.1 uncultured Bacteroides sp. | reverse complement strand
AGAGCGCCCGGAGGAACATTCTCCTCCAGGGCGCTCTTCTTTTTTTAGATATTATCTCTTATATGAAAATGAAGGAATATGGAAAAAATAAAGATACTTTTTGTCTGCCTCGGTAATATATGCCGTTCACCGGCTGCCGAGGGAATAATGAAGGCGGAAGTGAAACGCCGTGGATTGGCCGACCGGTTTGAGATTGACTCGGCCGGAACAAGTGGCTATCACTCCGGCGATCTGCCTGACAGGCGTATGCGTGTGCACGCCCGAGAACGAGGCTACGATCTCACTCATCATAGCCGCAGGGTTGAGGTGACCGATTTTGAAGATTTCGACCTCATAATCGGCATGGATGCGTCGAATCTGGCCAATCTACGCAAGATGGCGCCATCAGTGGAGTCGGCTCGCAAGATTCATGCCATGGCCGAGTATTTCTCGCCCGGTTCGCGTTATGATCATGTGCCCGATCCTTATTATGAAGGTGCTGAAGGATTCGAGCTGGTGCTTGACCAGCTGGAGGACGCGTGCAATAATCTCATTGATAAGTGCAATTTTGAGGGCATATCGGACGTTAATCCGATATGAAAAGTATTCTGCTATATATATTTGCCCTGAGTCTGGCGCTGCTTGCCGCAGGGTGCATAGAGGACGGCTTTGAGACTTCGCCCTCAGCGCAGCCGCGCTTTTCGACCGACACCGTGTCGCTCGGGGTGCAGTTTGCCGGACGACCATCGCCTACCTATGCCATGACTATCAAGAATCCTCACCCGCGACAGCTTCGGCTGAGCTCCGTCAGATTGCGTTCGGGCGAAATGTTTCGCATCGGGGTAGACGGTGCCAGCGGTGCTGAATTCACCGATGTGGAGATCCGTGCCAAGGACTCCATATATGTGTTTATAGAGGGTACATTTCCTCCTACGGGTCTGCTCGGTGAGCAGATTATGACCGATTATATAGATGTGACGGCCAATGGCGTGACCTCATCGGTGGTGGTTACGGCCGCATGTGTAGACGCTGTGGAACTTCGCCGCCATGAGGTGACGGCTTCGGAAATCTTTACAGCCGACCGTCCATATCTTATCACGGATACTCTCCGTGTGGCCCCAGGCGCGACCCTCAGCCTTGAAGCGGGAGCGTCGCTACTGTTTCATGACAAGGCGGCTTTGCTCGTGGAGGGGACACTTGTGGCTGACGGCACGGTGGAGAGGCCTGTGATGATGCGTGGTGACCGTACCGGCGCCGTTGTGGCCGACATATCGTTTGATGTGATGTCGAATCAGTGGGAGGGAGTGCGCTTTGTCGGAGGATCAACCGGAAATCAGCTGTCGCATACGCAGATCGTGAATACCTGTCAGGGTGTGGCGCTTGATTCCGTGTCGGATCTGGTGATGGTGAACTGTCGTCTGACAAACAGCGGATCAGTACTGTTGAGCGCTAATGGTGCCAGAGTTACCGCAGTGGGGTGCGAACTGAGTAACGCGCGCGCGGCCCTTGCTCTGCTTGAGAGCGGCGAATTCCGCTTCGACCGCTGCACTTTGGCCAACTGGTATCTGTTCTCCTATCCGTCCATGGCCATCGTAGAGATGCCGGACCCGCAGAAGTTGACGCTTGACGTGACCAACTCGGTGATCTATGGCCGCGGGACGCCAGTGAGCTTCGGATGGGCCGATTCTGAGGCATTGGCCGACATGCCGGTGACGTTCCGCCGCTGTATGTTTGCGGTGGACGGTAAAGATGATGAGAACTTCCAGAATACCCTCTGGAAGCAGGATCCGATGTTGGACTATTCACTCACCGACTATGTGTTCACCTATACTCCTCTGCCCGATTCTCCGGTGATTGACGCGGCAGATTCCGGCCTGGACCATCAGCTGCTGCCCGCGCTCGATTCCCGTGGACGTATGCGCGGCCTGACTCTCGGTGCCTATGCCCCTGATCTTACTGGTGAAAATTAATGGGCGGAGAGAGGTGATTTGTCAGCAATAATTAGTATTTTTGCGACATGACAGCAAATCACGATAAACTTCCACTGATAGGGCTAACGCTCGAACAACTCCGGGAGGTGGCATATGAGTGCGGTATGCCCTCTTTCGCCGCCAAGCAGATGGCCCGCTGGCTCTATGAGAAGCGGGTGACCGACATAGACCTGATGACTGATCTCTCGAAGCGTGGACGCGAAGCGCTCTCAGCCCGTTATGAGGTAGGGCGCCGCGAACCTAAGGCTGCCGCGGAAAGCAGTGACGGTACGGTGAAGTATCTGTTTGACGGAGCCGGAGGCCGCGATGTTGAGTCAGTGTTCATACCGGACCGCGACAGGGCCACACTTTGTGTGTCGTCGCAGGCCGGGTGCCGTATGGGTTGCACATTCTGCATGACGGGACGACAGGGATTTCACGGCCAGCTCACGGCTGCTGCCATAATCAACCAGGTGCTGTCGGTGCAGCGCAGCGAGGATCTGACCAATATCGTGTTTATGGGTATGGGCGAACCGATGGACAATCTGCCGGAGGTGATGAAAGCCATAGAGATCCTGACCGCTCCATGGGGACTGGCCTGGAGTCCGAAACGCATCACGGTGTCGAGCATCGGCAAACTGACCGAGTTGCGTCAACTCCTTGAACAGACAAAGGTGCATGTGGCCATCAGCATACACTCACCATATCCGGTGGAGAGAGAGAAACTGATGCCGGTGGAGAGAGCTTTCCCGATCACTCGCGTGATAGAGCTGTTGCGTGAGTTTGACTTCGCCCACCAGAGAAGGCTATCGTTTGAATATATCATCTGGCGCGGCCTTAACGATGACCTGCGCCATGCCGATGCTTTGGCGCGGCTGCTGCGCGGTCTTGACTGCCGTGTGAACCTGATCCGCTATCATGCCTTGCCGGGGTCAGATATGCAGCCGGCCTCCGAACAGGTGATGACTGCATTTCGTGACAGGCTCAACTCGCTCGGCATAATAGCCACGATAAGAGCTTCGCGCGGCGAAGATATACAAGCTGCCTGCGGTATGCTGGCCGGAGAAGCCCGCCGCCCATGATTTCGGTGGTGATACCGGTGCATAACCGGGCCGATATAGTCAGCCGTACGCTTGGATCGCTGGCGGCGCAGACCCGACAGCCTGACAGGATAATCCTGGTGGACAATGCCTCGACGGACTCGACGCGCGGCGTGCTCGACGAGTGGGCCGATGGCCGTGACAATGTCATGGTGGTGAGTGAGGAGCGTCGGGGCGCACCGGCGGCCCGTAACCGCGGCCTGCGCGAGGTCACAACCGAATACGTGCTCTTTTTTGACAGTGACGACCTGATGCCTGCGACACACGTGGAGGAAATCTGCCGCGGGCTCGAAGCCGCCGGACATCCGGAACTCGGGGTGTTTGACGGAGTGATCCTCGACCTTGATGGCCGGTTGCTGCACCGTCCTTACCGTGGCGCGCGTAACCCGATCCATGCTCATATATTTCACGGAGATCTGGCCACTCAGCGCATGGTGATCTCCACCGCGCTGGTGCGCGGGGCGGGAGAGTGGGACGAGTCCCTGCCGGTGTGGAATGACTATGAACTCGGAGTGAGGCTGCTCGCTTCGGGGTGCGAGCCTTGTCATCTGACGCTGACTCACCCGGTGGAGGTGATCAGGACGGAGGAGTCGATCACCGGTACAGGATTTTCAGAAAAGGCCGGACTGTGGGAGCGCTCGCTTGACCGATGCGAGGAAGTGTTGCGCGGAGCAGGGCTTAATGCCGAAGCAAGGCTTATCGACTACCGCCGTGCCATTCTGGCCGCGAATTATCGGCGCGAGGGAAATCCTGAAGCCGCCGAAGAGGTTATGGCCAGGATCTCCGGACGCCGCGCGCTGATGAAGTTTGTAGCCCTATATGTCAGAGCCGGAGGGCGCGGAGTGGGGGAGATAGCCCGTATATTTCACTGATTCATCTACACGCATGGCCACACTCGTATTACTCCCTGAATCATATCCTCTGGGCGGCTCCACGGAGCCGAGTTTCCTGGAGCCGGAAATCAGCCCACTTGCGGCTGCATTTGACCGCGTGATCATCGCTCCGGTGATGGAACGCGGCGAGCAGTTGCCGTTGCCGCCGGGGGTGGAGGTGGACCGTTCACTATTGCATCTTCCCGGTGCATCCGCGCGGTTTTCGACCATATTGCGGCCTGAGACCTGGCGCCGCCTTAATGATGACGGCCGCTATATCCACTCTATGCGTCAGGCCAAGGCGGCCCTTGCGTTCAGTACATATACATTTCACTACCGTCGGGCCATTCGTGAGCTTATAGCCCGCCACGGATTGCGGCTTGACGATACGCTGTTTTACACTTTCTGGTTTGAGTTCATGACTTCGGCCCTGGCCGGGATCAAGGGGGCGCGTATTGTGACGCGCGCGCACGGTCATGACGTATACGACTCACAGAATCCGTTTCTCAGCCATAGCTGGCGCGACGACACGTTGCGCGCTCTGCTGGCCTGCTATCCGGTGTCGGACTTCGGCACTGAATATATACGCACCGATTATCCCGACATGGCCCACAAGGTGAGCACGCGTCGTCTCGGTTCGCCTGCTCCGCTCGGTCTTAATCCGGCGGCGGGGGGAGATGAGATCACGGTGATGAGCATAGCCCGCGTGGCGCGGGAGAAGAGGGTGGGGCTGCTGCTTGACTGCATGTCGGCATGGGCCGCTTCGGCGCCCGGACGCCGGTTTCGCTGGATACATGTGGGCGACGGTCCGCTGATGGGGGAGGTGCGCGCGCGCGCGGCGGCGGTCCCATCCAATCTTGTGGTGGAGCTGCGCGGGGCGATGCCCAATGCCGAGGTGCATCGGCTTTTGGCAGAACGCCACGTGGATTTCACCGCCATGCTCAGCGTCAGCGAGGGACTGCCTGTGGCTGCCTGTGAATCAATAAGCTATGGAGTGCCGGTGGTGGCCACCGCGGTGGGCGGGCTGCCGGAGATTGTGCGCCCGTCGGAATCGGGGGTGTTGCTCTCTCCCCATCCGGTGCCGGGTGAGTTTATCGAACGCATGGAGCGCGCTCTTCCATCTATCGGAAAAATGCGGGCCGGTGCACGCGAGTTGTGGGAGCGTGAGTTTGATGCCGCTCCTCTGCGTGAATCATTTGCCCGCGAATTACGCAATTTTTTGAAGAAATGAGGCCGAAAGTCACCGTCATAGTACTTACCTACAATCAGGAGGACACCATAGCGCGCACACTTGATTCGATATTGGCCCAGAAGGTCACATATGACTATGAAATATTGATCGGCGATGATGCTTCGTCGGATTCCACACGGGATGTCTGTGTGCGTTATCAGGAGAGTTACCCAGATGTAATCAGGTTGATGCCTGAGGCGCCCAACAAGGGGGTTGCCGACAATTATTTCGACTGTGTGGAGGCAGCGCGGGGAGAGTATATCGCGGATTGTGCCGGCGATGACTGGTGGGTGGCGACTGATAAGCTGCAGCGCGAGGCGGACTTTCTCGATGCTCACCCTGAGGTGGCGCTCGTGCATACGGCATGGCGTCCGGTTGATGCCGATACGGGTTGCGAAGGTGCCGACGTGGTGCTCGACATGGACGAGGTGACGGCGGGGCGCGAGGTGCTCGAGGCACTGCTCACCCACAGGCAACCGCAGCCGATCCATCTATGCACGGCCATGTATCGGCGTGAGATGCTTATGGCGGAATATCGTGCCGCTCCCGGGCTGTTCAGGGGGCGGTGCGCCGAAGACCTTCCGATTATGGCCATGCTCAGTGCGTCGCACCCGATAGGCTATATACCTGAAGTGACGCTTAATTACTCGGTTGGATCCGACTCGGTGAGCAATTCGGCGCGTGCGGCGCGCGCGGCAGCGTTTTATCGTGAGAGTCTGCAGCTGACGGCTGATTTGGCGGCGCGTACGGGAGTGCCGTTGCAAGAGATCGCAGCCGGTCTGCGCCGATATCATGCCTATGCCCTGTCGCTGGCTGTCAGGTCCGGTTCGCGTGAGGCTGTGCGCTCTCTTGAAGCCGTGAGGAGGTCGATCGGGGTGCGTCCGACCATAAAATCACGTGTGCGCAGTCTGCTAAGTCGTATTTTTTCTCTATATTTGCCGCAAATTCATTTTCACCAATAAAATACCATTTTTATCTAATGAAGAATCGTCTTACCCTTCTTCTGCTGGCCCTGATTGTGTGTTTTACGTCAGTCCGGGCCGATGAATTCATCAATCTGACCCCCCGGCCGGCCAAGATGACAGCCGGCACCGGTCGCTACACTCTCAATCCCGGTACCAAGATCGGCTATGATGCGTCGTTGCCTGCCGACATGGTCACCGAGATCAATCGCTTTGTCGAGGCTATCAATGCCACGACCGGACTCGGCGTGACCGCCGCTCCCGGTTTGGCCGCAATAGTTGTCAGTCTGGACGAGGCACTCCCCGCCGAGGGCTATACGCTCACCGTGCAGCCTGCCAAATCGTCTGCGCCGATCAGCGTTGCCGCTTCAACTCCCGCCGGACTTTTCTATGCATTCCAGACCATAAAGAAGATGTTGCCTGCCAATGTGATGGCCGGCGTGGCCGGTGAAGCCGGCACTGTGTACTCTCTGCCGGTGGTGGAGATCGCCGACTCGCCCCGTTATGAGTATCGTGGCTTCATGCTCGACGTGAGCCGCCACTTCTTTGACGTGGCCGAAGTCAAGAAGATGCTCGACATCATGGCCATGTATAAGCTCAACCGCTTCCACTGGCACCTGACCGACGACCAGGGCTGGCGTCTGCCGATGTCCAAGTATCCTAAGCTGACGGTGGAGGGTGCCACCAACCAGAACATACTCCGCACTGACTTCGACGAGCAGCGTCAGTGGCGTGAGGGACGCGGAGTGCCTTACGGTCCGTATGCCTACACAATCGATGATCTGAAAGAGGTGGTGGCCTATGCCAAGGAGCGTCATATAGAGGTGATACCTGAAATCGATATGCCGGGCCATATGGTCGCCGCTATTCACGCTTATCCTGAATTCAGCACCGATCCTGAGTGCAATATCGCCAAGGCTGCGGGCATAGATATGGACTCTGAACCGGTGGCCGGTAACGCGGACTCGCATTTCACTCACAATATCTGGAACATCGGCGGTGTGTCGCGCGACGTGCTCGACATCTCCAACCCGAAGGTGATGCAGTTTGTGAAGGACGTGGTTGACGTGCTTGCGGAGGTCTTTCCGTATGAATATATCCACATCGGCGGTGACGAGTGTCCGACTTATGCATGGGAGAAGAGCGAGTCATGTATAGCGCTGAAAAATCAGCTCGGGCTGTCAAGTTTCCGTGCTCTTCAGTCGTGGTTTACCCGCCAGATAGCCGACTATGCCGCCGAGCAGTATGGCCGCAAGATCGTTGGCTGGAATGAACTGGTGACAGATGGCGGTGCCGACATCGAGATGACCAAGGAGCTTGATCCGATCATCATGTGCTGGGTCGGAGCCAACAATGCCGCCAACCTGTCGCAGGCCAATGGGTTGCGGCATATCTATACGCCTCATGCCGGCGGCTACTATATCAACCGTTGCTATCGTGGCATAGACAAGGTGGGTGCTGTGGGCGACGGCTCGCTCAGTCTTACCTATAACACCAATCCTCCCGACAATTCGCTGTGCATAGGTGTGCAGGGCACGTTCTGGTGCGAGCAGGTAGACCGCGACCGTGATCTGGAATATCAGGCACTGCCACGCCTTCTGGCTATAGCCGAGCATGGCTGGACTCCTGCCGAGCTTATGGACTATGATGACTTCATGGAGCGTGCCTGTGCCGACCGCGAACTCCTTGATCTGGCCGGTTACAACTATGGTGCGCATCAGTTGGTCAAGGGTGACCACTGAGCTTGAGCTTATAAACGTAGTTTACATAACGAGAGCTGTGACTGAGGTCACAGCTCTCTTCGCTTTATAATGCACCAATCTCTCTATAGGATTATTATAAGTTTATTCTTCGGTAGAAACGGGTTTGATCAGGAGCGCATCGCTATGCGACTTTGTATTGCCGCCATAAATCTGAGTGTGACCGAGAGCACCAGTATTGTAGTTGGAATAATTGAAGTCAAAGCATGAATAATAACCATCGGACGGGTGTGACGTATCGGAATGCCGGAACCAATAGAGTGCTCCATACTGTTTATAGATAAAGTGTGCCAATGGTCTGTAATAATTCGCAGGATAACTATTGCTTCCGTTAAGCACATCGTGCCAGCTGCTATACAAGAGCGTACCATAGCGCTGATCCGCTAATACGCCCCAGTATCTTCTTCGACCGTGGCCAAGAGCACCGAATGGGAAGAATGTGTTGTTGCCGGTAGCAAGGCTATACACAACCAAGCCTCTGACTCCACGTTTCTTCATCTCGGCAGGAAGGTCATCTCCCAGATTGTCCGGATCCTGGAAAGAGTATGCATTCTCATCTTTGAGAGTTGCCGTGGCACCATCTGCATAGACTATGCCGAATGCGAAGTTAGTGTCGTTGTTTGTAAGCACTTCCCTATATGCCTCTTCATATGAAGGACATTCGTATTCAGTGACAACATCGTCAAATCGTTTCATCTTGAAGCTACCGAAAGCATTTCTGGTATCGTCAATTGACTTTGACGGAATGTTAAACCATTTTTTGTTGGTCGTACCAATAACCTTGAAAGTTGCATCATAATCTACATGGTCAAGATATCCGAACCCAGATCTATAGTTATTGCTTTCGCAGATAGGATATGTGTCTGACAAATTCACCACACGCTTGAACAGAGAACCTTGCGAGAGGGGAGATTTGGCGAGGTTTTTGGTGTCGTAGAGATTGAATGTCGACCAATATCGACCGTTGGGAGCGAGTCGGATAGCCTTGTAGCCCTGGCGCACGATAATCTTATGCACGCAGGTATTGCGGTGATAGCGCACGGTGAGGATCGCTCCGGCGCATTCTGTCTTCTTCAGTTTTTTACGCGGATAGTACCAGAAATTGACGGTAGAGCCGGTGCGTCCGGTGATGGTGGCTCCTTCACCCGACACAATCTTGCCGTTTTTTGACAGCGACGCTATGCCATAAGGGTCTTTTTCGATGGTAACGGACCATTCGCCGCGGCTGTCAATCGGGAGGAAAGTCTTGCCGTCTTCAAGCATGTAGCAGCAGTCGACATTGAAGCCTTCAAGATTGTTAGCACGACGGTAGATGCCACGCGGATTGTCCATGCGGCGAGCCTGAAAGACGGTAGTTTCGTCAGTCTGTGTATATTTGTCGTTAGGATTGGATTCGTTGACGAATGTGGCCATGTAGCGAACCACGGCCTTGCGATAGTGCTGATAAAACGGATTGGCACCGGAAAATACGGCCCACGTGTCAAGCGACTTCGCTCTGGTGTGGAGCGGAAGCTGCAGAATGTAGGTCTTGTCATATTCTTCCTTTGAGTTGGGACTCATCTTTTCGTCGGTCACGATCACATTATAGTATGTGCCCTTATCGTCAATCTTATAGTCCACACCCTCGGGGCCGGTAAGGCCAGTTGGCATTCTGCCATATGTCATTCTGCCGAGAGGGCCGGAGGTGCCGGTCTTGCCATAATGATACTGATACAGCATCCGGTATACCATATCTGTCTTATCTGAGTCCAGACCGCCACCGAAATCAATGTCAACTTCGGTGATGTTGCGGAGAGACAAGAAGCCAAACGCACAGTTAGGATCTGTTTTTTTTGGTGACTCACCCTGCAGGTGGTCAAGCTCAAAATCAGACTTTTCACCAACCAGCTTCGCATATCCGGTGTTATAATATTTGTCGCCTCCGGAGGAAGTGTAATTGGGAATACCTCTGGAATCCCGCGTGCCTGTTTCTTTCATCTGGAGGTCCCATGCTGCACCGTAATATGAACTTTCTCTCAAAGCTGCATCGCTTTCGCCGGGGAGGGCGTGGGGGCGCCATTCGTTTTTGACGATGACGGCCTGGACCGATTCGAGGCGATAGCCTTTCTTGGGAGTGGCGCGGGCCACGAGGAATGTGCGCTGATTGTAGAGATAGGGCACGTAGGCTTCGGGCGGGGTGATGAAGCCGGGCTTGCCTTCGTCGTCATATTCGATATGGAAGTCGATGTCGTTGGCATAGCCGTTGAACTTCAGGGTTACGCGGTAGTGATAGTTACGTTCGGCATCGAAGTTGTCGGTTTCGTTTTTGCCGAGCATGAAGCGGTATTTGATGGGGCCGCGGCCGGGGCGCGAAGGATCTTCGCTGACGTAGTAGCCATCGACTTCAAGATAAGAGCCGTAGGGGCGGGCATCTTTCCATGCTTCATTGCCGGGGTTCACACCGTCGGGGTATGACACTTCGGCATAGTCGCCCGATTCGCTTTCGTTCACGTCCTGGCGCTTGTCTGATATGGTGCCCGGAGTGCCTTTGGGCTGTCGGTTTTCGTAGAAATAGAGCGCAGGCGCCTTTTCCGAGTGCTGGTTGGCGCGGAGCCATGCGAGCTGCTGCGACCGGTTGAGCGCTTTTACTTCGCTTGGCATCTGGGTGTGAAGTGCGGGAATGAGGCCCTTGACCGTGTCGGATCTGAAGAGAGTGAGCCACTTTGTGCGGTCTGCTATTTCGTCGTTGACCGATGTCTGGCGATATGATCCTGAGGTGAAGATGTGTTCACCGGCTATCAGGTCGTTGCCGATATATCGTTCGGCTTCCTGCGCTTCCTTGTCGGAGGCGGGAGTGTTGTCGCGGCCGAGATAGCAGTATTTCGGTATGTCGACCAAGCGGATCGAACGGATATAGACGTAGATGTTTTCATAGAGGTCTTCGGTGTCGAAGGCCACAGTCACCTTTGAGGCTGCGCGGCGCACCCAGGCGTGGAGTATGCCGTTGCGAGCCACGGTCACCTCCGGTGCCACGAAGTCTTCAGGCACGTTTTCGAGCTTGGTCTGCGAGAAGAAGCCAAACATCTGGGCGTTTTTCTCGGTGTTGTCAGAGTTGGGTGTCCATGCCTGCCACGTCAGCGGAAGGCTGCGCAGTTCGTCTTCCGTTGGGTTGGTGTCGAGCAGTGGGGTGAGGTCGGTGTTGGCTATGGCATATATGCGGTAGAAGCCGTTGCGGAGCACCATCGAGAACTCGGCGCGGCCGGTATATGACTCGGTGGTGATGGAGCCGTCAGGGCGCTTGTTGGGCACGGTGGTGTGTTTGAAGTCTGTGATTTCGCGGAACTCCACGAAAGTGCCGTCAGTCTTGTATATGGCCACCCAGAGAGTGCGTATGTCACGCATGGCGGTGCCTGACGAGCGGGAGTCGAGGGCGGGAGTGAAGTCCTTGAAGTCGACGGTGGCCGTGATCAAGGATTCGCCGCTCTCCATCACGTCGCGTCCCATCGGGAAGTCGTCCTGACAGGAGGCGATTC
>CAZKRV010000056.1:0-11513 GCA_964555345.1 uncultured Bacteroides sp. | reverse complement strand
TCAGACGGTCCATATACACCATGTCATACTCGCCCATGCGCCTGATCAGCTTGTCAAGCTCATCAAGGGTCATGCCCTGCTCTGCGGCGAAGACCGTGCGGTGCTTGCGGTCCCACGGAAGCCAGTAGCCCTGCGGCGACTCAAACATCTTGCACATGATCTCGATCAAGGCCATAACGCCTGCTGCTCCGAACTCTGCGCGGATTGCGCGCACTTCAACTCTCTGTAGGAATTTTGAATCTATCTTTATCATAACGGCGGCAAAGTTACAGCCGCCCTACCCCCTTACAAGGGATAATTTTCCCAAATCCACAATATTTTCTTCAACTTCGCATATTCATTTGGTAATTCGGAATACAGTAGAGATATTTGGCGGAAAAAAGGCTGATTTATGGCTTCGATAAAAGTGAAATTCCGCCCCTCGGCAACAGATAGCGACAAAGGATCGATCTACTACCAGATCTATCACCGGAATCACACAAGTTCAATATCTCCGGGAATATATATACGTGAAAATGAATGGGACAATGACCGCTCCACCGTGTCGGCACAACTGCCTGAAACCAGAGAACAGATCAAGCGTGACATGACGAGGTTAAGAAGAATAGTGAATCGGCTTGAGGCCACCACCGGCGATTACACGGCCAATGATGTGACCGACGAGTATTATCGCTATAGCTGCCAATACACCCTCTCGACCTACATGAACGGACTTATCGCCGACATGAGAATAAACGGGCGAATGCGCACGGCAGAGACCTATGGTTCGGCCATGAGGAGTTTCCAGCAGTTTTATGGTGATCAACAGCTGCCGCTCGACCGGATCACGGCCAAACTGATCGAGCACTATGAAGGGTGGCTGCGCATGCGTGGACTGGCATCAAACACCACGTCTTTCTATATCCGCATAATCAGGGCTGTATATAACCGGGCTGCTGACGACGGCATAATTGAGGGCGGCAATCCTTTCCGCAGGGTCTATACGGGAGTGAGCACAACAATAAAACGCGCGCTTCCGCTATCATTTCTGCGCAAAATCAAGAGACTGGACCTTAAGGACGATAAAAAAGCCTCGTTTGCCCGCGATATGTTTCTATTGAGCTTCTATCTGCGGGGCATGAGCTTCGTCGACATGGCATATCTGCGCAAAGACAATCTGCAAAACGGTTATGTGATCTACCGCCGCCGCAAGACAGGCCAGACGCTGACCATAAAGTGGACCGGCGAGATGCAGTCGATACTCGACAAATATCCGCCCAACCCAACGCACTATCTGCTGCCGATCATCTATAAACCGGGATTGTGCGAACGAAGCGCGTATCGCAACACGGGCTACAACATAAACCGTCACCTGAAGCGTATAGGAATCAGTGTCGGGCTGGACATACCGCTGACGCTATATTGTGCCCGCCATAGCTGGGCATCGACCGCTCAGGCCAAAGGAATACCGGTGAGCGTGATCAGTCAGGGAATGGGTCACAATTCCGAGAGCACTACGAGAATTTACCTGACATCGATTGACACGTCTATGATAGACAAAGCCAACGCTATTGTGTTGCGTTCGCTATGATCCGAAAATTTTGCGTAACTTTGTGGATATGGAAACAATCAATCATTATGAGCATCGAGATAGCATCGAAAGAACAGCTTGAACAGGCCGCGATAAACTACGGTCTGCTCCCCTTCTTCACCAATGTGATACCCGGATTTTCAGTTCAGGAGATGGCTGCCCCGGGCATGTTGTTTTCCGACACGGCTGACGGTTATGGTTGCTGGGAATGGAAAGGTCCGGTGATACGCGAACAGACCACCGCCTACGGCAAATTCTTCCGTCGCAAGGCCGGGTTTGTGGCAATGGACTTGCTCCCTGATTTCCTGAACTACCGTCGCCACGCCTATCCTATAGAATCAGGATCCCGCGAGGAGACGATACTGAAGATAATACGCCGCCATGAGGGCATGACATCGACTGACCTGAAGCGGAAACTACGGGAAGTCGATCCGACGGCAAACCGAAGAGGATCTGCAGAGCCTGCCCTGCAACGCCTGCAGATGGGAGGCTGGGTCGTGATAGCTGATTTTGAATACAAACACACGGCTCAAGGTCAGCGCTACGGCTGGGGAATAGCCCTGTATACCACACCGGAAGTATGGTTTGAAGAACGATTCTCCATCGCAGACTGCGCGCCTAAAGAGTCACTCGCCAGACTCACCGACGCATTGGCCCGGCGGATACCTGACGTTGACCGCAGAAAAATAACGAAACTGCTCAGCTGAGAGCTGGTGCGAAAAATAGTTTTGTGTTTGTCAGTATTTTTCGTAATTTTGCAACTCAAGACCAAAATATAGGCAAAACAATATGCTACTTTCAATGACCGGATTCGGGAAAGCCACCGTGCAGATTCCCGCAAAAAAGATAACGGCAGAGATCAAATCTCTCAACAGCAAGCAATTCGATATGCAAGTCCGCATACCGAGCAGTTACCGCGAACTGGAACTGGAACTGCGCAACATGGCTGCATCGCGTCTGGAACGCGGCAAGGTAGACCTCGTCATCAGCGTGGAAGCGCTGGAAGGATCCGCTCCCGTGCAAATCAATATGCCTGCGCTCAAGACCTACAAGGAACAGATCACTGCCATGAGCCGCGAACTGGAACTGCCGCTGCCTACCGACTGGTATGCTACCCTTCTCCGTCTGCCCGACGCATTTCACTCCGAAGCAACCACCGAAATATCTGAAGCGGAGATCGAAGCCGTGAAGAGCGCTGTGACCGCAGCCATCGATGGACTCATGGAGTTCCGCCGCAAGGAAGGTCAGAAACTTGAAGACTTTTTTGCTACACGCATTGAGGCCATCACCGGAATGCTGAAGGAAGTGCCTAGATTCGAACAGGAACGCGTGTCAAAAATCAAGGCCAGAATGGAAGACGCGCTGGCCAACATAGCTCAGGTTGACTATGATCGCGGCCGCCTTGAGCAGGAAATGATCTATTATATAGAAAAACTTGACGTGAACGAAGAGAAACAGCGTCTGGCCCAACATCTTCTTTACTTCACGGAAACATTAGCCAATCCTGCACCTGGACAGGGCAAAAAGCTCGGATTCATAGCTCAGGAAATGGGACGCGAGATCAACACTCTCGGCTCAAAGAGCAACCATGCCGACCTGCAGCAGCTCGTGGTCAAGATGAAAGACGAACTTGAGCAGATCAAGGAACAGGTGCTCAATGTGATGTAAATCCCCACCTCTGAATCAACCGACACCAAGCTATGGCAGGTAAAGTCATCATCATATCAGCCCCGAGCGGCTGCGGCAAGTCCACCATAATCTCGGCCCTCATGGCCACCGGTGAGATCAATATGCAGTTTTCAGTATCGGCTACCAACCGCGCCCCGCGCGGAGCCGAAGTGGACGGCAAGGACTATCACTTCCTGACCGATGAGGAATTCCGCAAGGCAATAGCCGACGATGCCTTTCTGGAATATGAGGAAGTGTATCCGGGCCGCTTCTACGGCACTCTCAGAAGCGAGATTGACCGCATAGCCTCGGCCGGAAGCAACGTGGTGCTCGACATCGACGTGAACGGCGGACTGAGAGTAAAGCACGATCTGGCCGACAAGGCTCTGAGCGTGTTCATCATGCCTCCGAGCATCGAAGTGCTCCGCGAGCGTCTCGAAGGCCGCGGCACTGACTCGCCTGAAAGCATCGATGCCAGAGTGGACCGCGCACGCTATGAGATGGATCAGGCACCGCGCTACGACGTGAGCGTGGTCAACGATGATCTCGCCACAGCTGTGGCCGAAGTCCGGAAGGCGATACTTGATTTCATCAACAACGACAATTAATAATGGAGCGTAGGCGACGCAGGATAGGGATATTCGGCGGGTCGTTCAATCCCGTGCACTATGGTCATCTCATGGTGGCTACCTACCTTGTGTCATGGACCGGACTTGATGAAGTCTGGCTCACTCTCTCGCCGCAGAATCCTCTGAAGCCGGACCGCACCGGTGCAGATGAAAATCAGTGTCTGGCCATGCTCTCACTAGCCACGGACGGATCCACAGGACTGCATGTCTGTGACGTGGAACTCACTATGCCGCGCCCGTCATACACCATTGACACTCTGCGCCACCTCGCCGCCACCCGGCCCGACTGCGAGTTCACCTTGATCATCGGAGCCGACAACTGGCGGATATTTGACCGCTGGCGTGATGCAGACAGTATCATATCCGACTTCGGGGTCATGATATATCCTCGTCCTGACTATCCTGTCGATGCCGATTCGCTGCCTGCAGGAGTTACCCTGGCCGACGCTCCTGTCTGCTCATTGTCATCGACATTCATCAGAGAATCGTTGAATTCCGGACATCTGGTCGAACACATGGTACCGCCTGAGGTGTTAAACTATATAAAGCAACATAAACTCTACATATGAAATTAAGCAACAATGCGCTATCGGTCATAGCGCTGGCCAATGAATACTGCCACGCCGCCGAACTCGCTGCTGAGGTAATGCCTCAGGAGTTTGTGGCGAAGATGGTGAAACTGCTTCCGCGTATCTACATTGCAGTGAGCGACCTGCCAGACGATCTGGAGGGGGAACCTGACTTCGGATTCGATGCCGGACATCTTGATGAAGCATATTATAATGAGGTGAGATCGGCCATTGCCGCAACCCTCGGCGAGCACGACACATATCTCGACACTTTCCAGGAAGATATGAAATACAGCGACACCCCGATCGCCGCAACCGTGAGCGAGGGGCTGGCCGACATATTTCAGGTGCTCTATAACTTCGTGGAAGACGTGAGAGATGCCGATGCCGACCAGACAATAAGCCATCTTGCCGACCTCAGGGACCAGTTCGCAGAATACTGGAGCGAGACACTCTGCAACGTGATGCGCCCTCTCAACCAGATCCACCACTCAGCTGACGAAAACTTCGACGAATGAAAAATCTTGCTCTAAGAGCCATTTCAGGTGGCTTATATGTGGCCATAATCGTGGCCGGAGTGCTGTGCGGCCCCATCAGCTGCATATTGCTCCTCTTCATACTCGGTGCGCTCGGGGTAAATGAATTTCTCACCATCACCGCGCCGTTGACAAATCCTGCGGCCGACAACCGCACACCTGTAGTGATGCGTTCGCTCGATTGCGCCGGAGCCATGATGCTTATCATCTCCGTGTGGTTCTATCCTTTTGCTGCCGGCTTTGCCAGCTGGCTGCTATATCTGGTGCTGAGACTCTGCGTGCAACTCTGGGTCAAGGGACCGAATGCCATCACCGCCCTATCCCTCTCAATCATGAGCCAGCTCTATGTGGCACTGCCTGTGGCGCTGATGGGCTTCGTATTCCGCATCAACCCGCTGCTGCTCCTGCTGCTCTTCGTGCTGGTATGGGTCAATGACACTTTCGCATTCCTGACCGGCTGCACCCTCGGGCGCCATAGGCTTTTTGAACGCATATCGCCTAAAAAGTCATGGGAAGGCTTCATCGGCGGAGCGGTGTTCACCATCGCGGTGTCGACTCTCGCCTCCTGGTATCTACCAGGCAATCATCTCGGTCCGTGGATCATGGCCGGACTCGGAGCCATGGTGACCGTGGCTGCCACTCTTGGCGACCTGGTCGAATCGCTGATCAAGCGTACTCTCGGAGTCAAGGACTCCGGCAATCTCATTCCCGGCCACGGCGGCATACTTGACCGCATCGACTCGCTGCTACTCGTGATCCCCGCATCAGTCATATATCTTTTGATCATTCTATAATGTCCATATTCAGCATATTCACGTCTAAGAAATCCGGCAAAGAACCGGAAAAACTACCCTTTCACACCGACATTCATTGCCACATAGTGCCGGGAGTCGACGACGGCTCGCCTAATCTCGAGAAATCGGTAGAGTTGGCCGAGCGTATGTCGAGGTGGGGCATCTCAAGAATCTTCCTCAGTCCCCACGTGACTCAGGACACATTCGAGAACACTCCCGACACCCTCGCCGCACCGTTTGAGAAACTGCAGAATGGAGTGAAGGAAGCCGGAGTGCCGATGGAGCTATCCATGCACGCGGAATACCGCATTGACGAATTTTTCCTACAGCAGATCGAAGCCGGCAACCTGCGCCCGATGCCAGGAAATCATCTGCTCGTAGAAAACGCATATGCCCAGGAACCGTGGGGACTCGACAATCTGCTGTTTGATCTTCGTTTAAAAGGCTATGTGCCAGTATTGGCTCACCCCGAACGCTATCTCTACTACTCCACCTCCAATCGCGAACGCTACCGCCAGTTGCACGACACAGGCCTGCTCTTCCAGATAAACCTGCTCAGTCTGGCCGGAGCATATAGCAAGACAGAGAAACAGACAGCAGAATGGTTACTCGAACAGGGCATGGTGGATTTCATCGGTACTGACTTACATCGCATGGGCCATGCAGACTGTATCGATACATATCTCAACTCGAAAGATTACAAAAAGCACTCCAAACACTTCGGATCGCTGCTGAATGACACTCTATAAAAAACTCCGGCTGATAATAGTCGTGTGCTCGGCAGCAACGGCATCGACCATACTCCAGGCATCGGACAACGAACCGGCAATACGTGCTACTGCGGCATTGGAGCTCAATGCCGCCAACGGTGATTTCGCTCCTTATTATATAGCGTCGAACCGTCACGGCACTTTGACGCAGGCCCGCGGCACGACCCTAAATCTCGGACTGAACAAAAAGATGGACATGAGCCGGCGGTTTTCCTATGAATTCGGAGTGCAGGGTTATTTCGGCATTACGAATCAGACAGACTATCTGCGATTCAATCCGCAAGGCAATGACTGGTACTCACACGCCGAACATCCGGCAAATGTCTGGCTCCAGCAACTCTATGCCTCAATAAAGTACCGTGGCGTATATCTCTCGGCAGGAATGAAGAATCATCATTCACGACTGCTTGACGAGCGACTGAGCAGCGGCGATATGGTCCATGGAGCCAACGCCAGACCGATGCCAGGCGTAATAGCCGGATTCGTTGACTTCCAGGACATACCGCTGACCAACGGCTGGGTGCAGATCGACGGAGAGCTCGGCTACTGGAAATATATTGACAACGACTGGCAGAAATCTCACTACTCCTACTTCAACTATCACCAGAATCTCGGCGGCTGGCACAACTATAAACGCTGTTTCTTCCGCACAAAGCCCTCCATGCCTTTCTCGCTGACCATCGGCATGCAGGCGGCAGCTCAATTCGCAGGAGAAACCACCTGGTTTCAAAAAGGGAAAGTGTCATCAGTAAAGAACTTCGGGCTGAAGGCAAGTGACTTTCTGGATATGCTCATACTCCGTCAAGGCGATGATTACTGGAAAGGCAATCACGTAGGGTCATGGGACATCAACGGACGCTACCGCCTCCGCTCCGGTCATGAGATCAAACTATATGTGCAGTGGCTATGGGAAGACGGCTCCGGCATCGGCAAACTCAACGGTCTTGATGGACTGTGGGGAGCGGAGTGGAAGGCTCCTGCACCCGGACCGATCAGCGGTGCGGTAATTGAGGTGCTCACCTTCATGAACCAGAGCGGCCCCATGCACTATGATCCAGCCGACATACCAGGCACCACCATGACCGGAACCAAAGCCACCGGTGCTGACAACTACTACAACAACACCTGGTACAACGGTTATGCCCACTTCGGCATGAGCCTCGGTTCGCCGATGTTCCCCTCGCCGATCTACAACACTGACGGCTACACCACCGCATTTGTCGACAATCGTTTCTGGGGTATTCACGCAGGAATCAACGGCACGGTAATCAGCGGACTTGACTACCGCCTGCTGGCATCTTACCGCCGCTTCTTCGGCACGATGATGCAACCGCGCACCTCTCCCGTCCATGATTTTTCCGCAATGCTTGAAGCCGAATGGAAAATCAACCGCGTACCCGGCCTGAAACTCACGGCACAGGTAGCGTTTGACGCAGGCACTTCCATCTATGGCGACAAAGGCGGGGCGCTGATCGGCCTAAGCTACTCAGGATTATTCAATCTCAAAAGTAAGAAATTCACTCCATGCGCACTCTGAGGCATCTGTTTCTACCGATAATCATCGGTCTGATTTGTGGCGGCTGCACATGCAATAACGGCGACATAGGCCCATGGTTCGGCAACTGGCATCTTGAGGAGATCACGGCCGACGGCATCACCACAACAGACTATGACGGCAATATGTTCTGGCAATTCCAGAATGATGTGATCTGTATGCTCGTCACCGGGCCGTATCATAGCGGCGTGTTCCACTGGGGCACATGGACAGAACAGGATGGCCTGCTCATACTTGACTATGATCATCATCGCGACAACGCACCCGAAGAGACAAACAATGTCTTCACCCCTCCGGCCGAAAGCCATATCCCAGCCGGAATCATTACTCTCACAATAAACCGGCTCAGCGGCGGCAAGCTCACCCTTACCTATGAAGCCCCCGAAGCCACATATCGCTACTATCTCAAAAAACAATGACCGCAAAAGATAAGACCCGTGTGCTCGTAACCGGAGCCAATGGATTCATCGGCTCGCATCTCACCCAGCTGCTGCTGTCGGAAGGCTATGCCGTGCGTGCCCTCAATCAATACAACTCGTTCAATGACTTCGGCTGGCTCGAAGGAGTGAAACACCCGGATCTGGAGATAGTGAGCGGTGACGTGCGCGACTCCGGTTTCTGCCTTGATCTGGCCGAGGGGTGCGACACCATATTTCATCTGGCGGCACTGATAGCCATACCGTTCAGCTACTCTGCTCCTGAAAGCTATGTCGACACCAACGTGAAGGGAACCCTCAACATCTGTCAGGCCGCACGGCGCCACGGCACCAGACGCGTGCTCATCACCTCTACCAGCGAGGTCTACGGCACTGCCATCACCGTGCCGATCCCTGAATCGCACCCCAAGCAGCCCCAGAGTCCCTACTCCGCGTCTAAGATCGGAGCCGATGCTATAGCCCTCAGCTTCCACCTTGCCTTTGAACTACCGGTGACCATTGTGCGCCCATTCAACACATACGGCCCACGCCAGAGCGCCCGCGCCATCATCCCCACCATCATCTCGCAGATAGCCTCAGGCATGAAGGAGATCAAAGTAGGCGACCTGCGCCCCACACGTGACTTCAACTTCGTGACCGACACCTGCCGCGGCTTCCTTGCCATAGCCCGCGCCGAGGGAGTGGAGGGCCGCGAAATCAATATAGCGACAAACACGGAAGTCTCGATGAAAGAAACACTTGAGACTATAGCAGATCTGATGGGTGCCGACGTGCGCTACGTGGTCGATCCGGCCAGGTTGCGTCCGGCGGGCAGTGAAGTGATGCGCCTCTGTGGCGACAACTCTCTCATCACCTCCATCACCTCGTGGCGCCCGCAGGTAACCCTGCGCGAAGGTCTTGCCAAAACCATCGAATGGTTTACAGACCCAAACAACCTGCGCCGCTACAAACCTGAAATCTACAACCGATGACCGGGAGGAGGATTGTACTGGTCGGAGGTGGCGGACACGCCATGTCTGTCATGTCGATGCTGCCCGACGGGGTCGAAGTGTGCGGCTATGTGGACCGTGCGCCGGTAGCGGATATGCCAGTGCCCTATCTCGGCACTGACAGCGATCTGCTCGCCTCCGGTGCAAAGACTGACATACATCTCGCACTGGTATGGGGACAAACCACCGACATGCGACTACGACGCAAACTGATAGAACTCTACCGCGGATATCATTCGCCCACCCTCGTGGCTCCGAGTGCGCTGATCACCACCAACTCAACGATAGGTAACGGCTGCACCGTTATGCACCGGGCCGTGATCAATGGAGCGCGAATAGCTGACTTCTGCGTCATCAATACCGGTGCCATCATTGAACATGGCGTGACGCTCGGCGAGAACGTGTTTATCGGACCCGGAGCCGTGATTTGCGGAGGTGTGACCATCGACAATGATTCCATCATCGGAGCTGGCGCAACAGTGCGTCAGGGCATCAGTATAGCAGCTGGAATGGTGGTCGGCATGGGAGCAACTGTAGTCAGAGATATAACCGAACCGGGAGTATACACCGGTATTCCTGCAAAACGCATATAATGAAAACATTGATAATAGCCGAAGCCGGAGTTAACCACTGTGGTTCCATGGAACTGGCCCGCAAGCTGATACATGAAGCTGCCGAGGCAGGGGCCGACTATGTGAAATTCCAGACATTTAAGGCCGAAGCTCTCGTGGCCGCTGATGCACCGAAAGCGGAGTATCAGAAGGAGAATGCACCTTCAGAAGGAAACACACAGCTTGAAATGCTCCGTAATCTGGAACTGACGGCCAATGACTTCGCTGACCTGAAGACGGAATGTGACCGGTGCGGGATAGGCTTTCTCAGCACCCCGTTTGACTTCGAATCCATCACAACTCTGAGTCGGCTCGGTATGGACTTCTGGAAAATTCCGTCAGGTGAAGTCACCGACCTGCCCTATCTGCGCCGCATAGCCTCCATGGGTCAACCAGTGGTAATGTCTACCGGTATGTGCACGCTGGAAGAAGTCGAAGATGCAATCAAAGCTCTGTGTGATGCAGGACTGACACGCGACATGATCACACTGCTGCACTGCAACACTCAGTACCCCACCCCTATGGCCGACGTAAACCTGCGCGCTATGGAAGAGTTGCGCACCCTGCAGTGCGCAGGCGTAGGCTACAGCGACCATACTGCCGGCATCGAAGTACCGATAGCTGCCGTAGCACTCGGCGCAACAGTAATCGAAAAGCATTTCACCACCGACAAGAACCTGCCCGGTCCAGACCACAAAGCATCACTTGATCCTCATGAACTGCGTGCCATGGTATCTGCCATACGCAACATAGAGCAGGCCATCGGCCTCTCGCCGACCAAAACGGTGACAGACTCCGAGCGTCCCAATATCGCAGTGGCTCGCCGCAGCATAGTCGCCTCCCGCCACATAGCTAAAGGAGAACTTCTGACGGAGGAAAACCTGACAGTGAAGCGTCCCGGCACAGGCCTCTCTCCCATGCTCTGGGATTCGGTGATCGGCACCCCCGCCACCCGCACCTATTCCCCCGACGACCAGATTTCAGTTTGAGCGTCTTTTCTTTTGTCCGAGAAGATTGCTAAACTAATCGGATTTCATGAAAGTGAATAGCTTACGCAGGATAATAGAATATTTTGTCACCGCCGTAACTATTACCGCGGTGATAAATTATTGATTACTCCGAGACTCAAAGATTAATCAGATAAAGGACATGAGTTCGCAAAGGGGAATCTTCAGACAGGTTTGGATGTTCAAACTCTCCGACTTTTGTCATTCCTATCTTTTCCATCACTTTCTCTGATGGAACATTCTTTTTAGCTGTGAATGAGTATAATCTTTTTAGGCCTTTGGATCTTGCTAATTCCAAAACGGCCTTAGCTGCCTCTGTCGCTAATCCTTGATTATGATAGTCTGCGTCTAATCGCCAGCCTATTTCAACACCAGGAG
>CAZKRV010000055.1:0-11606 GCA_964555345.1 uncultured Bacteroides sp. | reverse complement strand
CTGGAGCTCCTCGATGGTGTAGTAGCCGCAGAGCGCCAGCACGCTGTAGAGCATAGGCGACATATGGCCGGGATCGAGGAAGAAGCGGTCGCGCGCTATCCAAAGTGGATCGTTGGGGTCGGTGACAAGAAACTTGCTGTAAAGTACGTTGATAAAGTCGGCACCTCCCATTGCGCCACCGGGATGGCCTGATTTGGCTTTTTCTACCATTGAAGCTGCGAGCACACGAATGTTGTCGGCAGCCGAATCCATAAGTTTCTTGTCCATGACTTGATGTTGGTTTGTTGAGCCGTCGCTGCCTGTGCGACGAAATTTATTACAAAAGTACTCAAAGGGGTGCACTTAGGCAAAAGTTAGAGCAAAAAAAGATGCCGCGAGTTTGTGACTCGTCGGCATCTTTATGTCTGAACTTGTTGAGCGTCGGGGGATTAGTCCTCCATTACGCCTTTCTTGATTTCTTCCTTGATGATTTCGGCCGAAGCGTCGCGCTTGGTCACGCGTGAGCCGATGAGTGCGTAGTAGAGCAGGTAGGCTGTGGCTACGAAGAGCACCCAGTAGCTTACTATGTAGGAGCCGGTAAGGTCAGCTACAAAACCCTGGATGAGGGGCAGGATACCGCCGCCGCACACCATTACCATAAAGAAGCCCGATGCTACGGCAGTGTACTTGCCGAGGCCTTCCACTGCGAGGTTGAATATACCGCCCCACATTACGGAGGTGCAGAGGCCGCAGAGGATGAGCATAAATATGTTGAGGGGTGCTTCAGCATTGATGAAGGGTACGGTGATGGTGACTTCGGGGCTGAGGAAGATGGCGCCGAGCAGGAGCACGAGAGCCACAGCCGACACTATGGTGAGCATCATCTTGGGCGAGAGCACATTGCCGAGCGAACCGCCTACCAGACGACCTATGAGCATCAGGAACCAGTAAGCACCTACGAGCGAGCCGGCGAGTGTGGTGTCGATGCCGAGGTCATTGGTCATATAGAGGTTGGCGATGCTGGGGATACCTACCTCGATGCCTACATAGAGGAAGATGGCGATAACGCCGCCTACGTAGTGGCTGAACTTGAGGGCACCGCTGAGCGAGGGCTTTTCCTGCTTCTTGGGAGCATTGCGGAGCTCTTCGAGAATGGGCTCGGGGAGCTTGGAGAGCAGAAGCACCACAAGTGCCAGGGCGAAGATACCCATAGCCACCCAGAGTGCGGGCTGTGCCTTTACGAGGGTGAGGCCCTGGAGTGTGCCGCCCATAAGGTAGCCTACGAGTACGGGACATATGGTGGCAGCCAGTGAATTGGTGGCACCGCCGAACTGCAGCAGCTGATTGCCCTTCTTGCCGCCGCCGCCGAGGGTGTTGAGCATGGGGTTCACTACAGTGTTGAGCATACACATGGAGAAGCCTGCGATGAAGGCACCGGCCAGATACACGAAGAAGATGAGGTCCTTACCTTCGAGTAAGCTGGATATGAACATAAAGATTACGCCTACCAGACCTACCAGCACTGCTGCGATGGCGGAAAACTTGTAGCCCTTCTTCTGAAGTATCATACCCGCAGGCAGGCCCATGAATGCGTAGGCGATGAAGTTGGCGGCGTTGCCGAGCTGCGACTGCAGCGAGTTGAGGCTGAGCTGCTCTTTGAGGATTACGCCAAAGGGATTCTGGAATCCTGTTACGAACGAGATCATCGCGAACAGGAAGAACATTACTATGATAGGTAATGTGTAGTTCGGTTTGCGAGTAGCGGTACTCATGGTTTAGAGAATTTTAGTTTGTTTAAGTTGGTAAGAGGGATTTAGTTGTTGAAAATTAGGGCAAAGATAGCTATTTTTTTGGTCATATCTTAATTTTTTTGTTATTTTGTGGAAATTTTTCGGTGACAGAATGTTTCTATAACGCCTCGATTGGCTATAAATCTTTTTATAAAATCTTAAAAATGAGAAAATCTTTATTTGTAATGCTGCCCGCGCTGGGGCTGCTCGCCGCTTGTGCCGGCAGCGATGCCTACACCGTGAGCATCACTCTGTCTGAAGACGTGGTGGGCAAGCAGGCCTTCATCGTCAATGGCGAGACCGGCCTCCCGATCGACAGCCTTGTCATCTCCTCGCCCGATGTGGTCTTCAAGGGTCATGTTTCCGAGCCTGTGCTCGCCATGGTTATGGTCGGCTCCTATCCTTATGCGCAGTTTGTGCTTGAGCCTGGCGACATCACCATGACCGACGAAGGGCTGGCCAAAGGCACTCCCGCCAACGATGCCTTCTCCGCTTTCAACGATAGTGTCGGCACTCTGATCACCCAGATGCAGGCCGCTTCCGAAGACGAAGGCTTCAACATATATAAGGAGAAGGTGGTGCCGATGTCGGTCGACTTCATTGTGGCCAATCCCGAGTCGCCGTTTGCTCTCCCTGTGTTTGGTCAGGTGGCCATGATGCTTGAGCCGGAGCAGATTGTTGCCGTGACCGAGGCCTCGCCCAAGCTGGCCGCCGATCCTGATGTGAAGCGCACTCTCGACATGGCGCGTGGGCGTGTCAACACTTCGGCCGGCAAGAAATACACCGACTTCACCATCACCCGCGAGGGCGCCGAGCCGCAGTCGCTCAGTCAGTTTATCGAGCCGGGCCACTGGACCATCGTCGACTTCTGGGCTTCGTGGTGCGGACCTTGCCGCCGCGAGATTCCCGTCATCAAGGAGCTTTACGACAAGTATAAGTCCGCCGGTCTCAACGTTGTGGGTGTGGCTGTGAAAGACAATCCCGATCAGACCCGCGAGGCCATGGAGCATGACGGCATCACATGGCCCGTGATCATCGCCGACGAGCGCGACGACGTGGCGTGCATGGCCTATGGCGTGCAGTCCATTCCCTGCATTCTCCTTGTCGATCCCGATGGCGTCATCGTGGCCCGCGATCTCTATGGCCAGCAGCTCACCGATGCCGTGGTCGAGGCCATGACATCATCGCCTGCCGTAAAATAAGAAGATTAGGGCTGCTGCCAGCGCGCCGATGGCGTCGCCTGCGAAGTCACCCCATTCGGCGCCACGCTTGTCTATCCACCATAGCTGTGCCAGCTCGATCATGCCTCCAAATGCGGTCACTATGGCCGCGACAATCCATATTGTGCGGGGCCGCAGTCGCTTCAGATAGTGACGGCGGCCCTGTCTCATCAGGTCCAGATAGATCGACACCGTGATTGACGCGGTCATGATCACGTGCACCACTTTGTCTATTTCAGGGAATAGCGGCACGTCCAGCTCCTTGGGTATGGGCTGGGGCACCAGGGTGAGCCAGATGGTCAGTGCCGAGGTCAGCCCTGTCAGCACCCATGGCGGTATGGCCAGTATCAGGCGGCTGGCTCGGCTCATTGCAGCACCTCGCTTATCACTTCTGTCACTGAGTCCACATAGTGGAAGTTCAGCCCCTTGCGGTATTGCTCTTCAATTTCTTCTACGTTGCGGCGGTTGTCGGCGCTCAGATATATGTCGGTGATTCCGGCGCGGCGGGCGGCCAGCATCTTCTCCTTGATGCCTCCCACCGGCAGCACTCTGCCGCGCAGCGTCAGCTCGCCCGTCATTGCCACTCCGGCCTTCACCGGGCGTCCGCTCAGGGCCGAGGCTATCGCCGTGGCCATGGTGATGCCCGCCGAGGGGCCGTCCTTCGGTATCG
The DNA here is from genome assembly GCA_964555345.1 of uncultured Bacteroides sp. GTDB lineage: Bacteria > Bacteroidota > Bacteroidia > Bacteroidales > Muribaculaceae > UBA3263. Next base: position 7,947 of record CAZKRV010000055.1, on the reverse strand, counting down.
CCCCTTCCGGCACGTGTATGTGCAGGTCGCGTCCGGTCAGCGCCTCGGGCGCGATTCCCAGCTTGTCGGCGTTGGCCTGCACATATCGGCGGGCTATGGTGGCCGATTCCTTCATCACGTCGCCCAGATTGCCGGTCAGCGAGAGCTGGTCGCCCTTGCCTGCCACTGTGATTGCCTCGATGTAGAGCACTTCGCCCCCGGCGGCGGTCCACGCCAGGCCCGTCACCACTCCGGCCATGCCGTCTGTGCCGAATCGGTCGCGGCTCATCGGGGCCACTCCGAGCAGCTCGTGCAGACGCTCCGGCGTCACCTGCGGGTCAAAGTCGCGGCCCGAGGCCGTGGCGAGCACGCATTTGCGCATGGCGGCCGCCAGCTTCTTCTGCAGCTGGCGCACTCCGCTCTCCGACGTATAGTCCTGCACTATCGCCATCAGTGCTTCGTCCGTGAAGTTGATTCGCCCTTCGTCAAGCCCTGTTTCGGTGAGCAGGCGCGGATATAGGTGGCGTTTCGCTATCTCCACTTTCTCTTCGGCGGTATATCCGCTCAGCTGCACCACCTCCATGCGGTCCAGCAGCGGCTGCGACAGGGTCGACAGCGTGTTGGCCGTGGTGATGAATATGGCGTTCGACAGGTCATAGTCCATGTCGATGTAGTTGTCATGAAACTTGTTGTTCTGCTCCGGGTCCAGCACTTCGAGCAGCGCGGCCGAGGGATCGCCCTTGTAGTCGGAGCCTACCTTGTCTATTTCGTCGAGCATGATCACCGGGTCGGTCGTGCCGGCGCGGCGCATTGCTTCGATGATGCGGCCCGGCATGGCGCCGATATATGTGCGCCTGTGGCCGCGTATCTCGCTCTCGTCGTGCAGCCCGCCCAGCGACACTCTCTGAAACTTACGCCCCATCGCGTCGGCTATCGACTGCCCGAGCGATGTCTTGCCCACTCCCGGAGGGCCTGCCAGGCATAATATCGGTGCGCGCCCTTTCGGGGCCGACTTTATCAGGGCTAACTGTTCGAGCACTCGCTCCTTCACCTTCTTCAGCCCGTAGTGGTTGTTGTTGAGCGTGGTTTCGGCCTGTGCCATGTCTATCTGGCTGTGTGCCTGGCTGTCTGGCTCGCCCCATGGCAGGTCGGTCAGCGTCTCCAGATATGTCTGCTGCACCTGATAGTCGGGGCTTTGCGGGTTCAGCTTCGACAGCTTGTTGAATTCCCGCTCCATGCGCTCCTTCACCTGCGGCGTGCACTGCAGCTCGTCGATGCGGCTGCGCAGGCGGCTCAGGTCGTCGTTCTCGTCGCCATATAGCTCCTGCCTGATCGCCTCCATCTCGCTTTCGAGGAATGCCTTGCGCTGGCGCTCGTCCATCGAGCCTTTGGCCCTCCGGCGCATCTCGTTTATGGTCTGCTCGCGCTGCTCCAGCATGGCAAATTCCGTTATCAGGCGTTCGCCGCGTTCGCGCACCGATTTCATGGCCAGCATCTCCATTTTCGCTTCGGCGGCTATCGGGGTGTTTGTGGCCACGCTGTTGATGGCCAGTGTCGGATTCTTCTGATATAGGTCGGCGTCAAACATCATCTGCCCCAGCGGGTGTCCGGCCCGTTTCGTGGCCTCTTCCACTGCCGTGCGCAGCATCTCCATCATCGCTGTCAGTGGCTTGCCGGGGCGCGGTTTGCTCTCCTTCACCACTGTCACCGATGCGGTCATGTGTCGGCTTCCGTCCTGCTTGTCGCGGGCGTTCACCTTCACTTTCGGGCCGCCCTGGATTATGGCCAGGGTGGTGTCGTCGGGCAGTGGCAACACTTTGATCACCCGCGCCAGCACTCCATATTCCGTCAGGTCGGCGGCCGTCGGCTCCGGCTTCGATGCGTCTTTCTGACACACCACCACCAGGGCGCGTCCCGTGGCCTCTGACTCTTCTGCCAGCTCGCGCGATGGCTTGCGCACTATGTTGACCGGATAGGTCACTCCGGGAAACAGCACCAGGTTCCGCGTGGCCAGCACGTCCACGTTCTCCTTGTCATATTCGGCTTTGAACTCGCCTGCCTGCAGTTCCAGGTGGCCCATCGATATCTGATCTTGATTCTCTTCGTTCATGGCTGCAAAGATACGAAATTATGCCGAAAGATGCAGGCTCCCTCTTGCATCAATTCTCAATTCTCCTGTTTCCATTCTCCATTATCAACGATTTTTTCGTATCTTTGCAGCCGTGAACCGCTCAATTTCGTCAACGGATTCCTCTGCCGCAGCCTCTGCAGCCGACCTCAGGGTCGATGTGGAGGCCGTCTTGCGTAGCCGTGCGCCATCGGTCGCACGCCGCCTCCCCCGTTTCCTCGTGCGCGCGCTCGAACGCGCTGTGTGCCAGGATCAGATGAACGAGATGCTCGAAGCCACTGCCGGCCTCCGCGATGCCGACTTCTGCCGCCGCGTCCTCGAGCGACTCGATGTGTCCTACACCGTTGTCGGGGCCGAACACCTCCCGCCCTTCTCCGATCGCCGCGTCACCCTCGTCAGCAATCACCCCCTGGGTGGGCTCGACGGCATCATTCTCATCGACATGGTCACCCGCCTCTATGGCACCGGTGCCCGCTTCGTGGTCAATGACCTCCTCATGGCCCTCAAGCCGCTCCATGGCGTCTTCCTGCCGGTCAATAAGCATGGCGCCCAGAGCCGCGATGCCATCTCTGCGGTCGATGCCGCCTTTGCGGCCGATAATCCCGTCCTCGTCTTCCCTGCCGGACTCTGCTCGCGGCGCGGGGCCGACGGCCAGGTGCGCGATCTCCGTTGGAACAAGATGTTCGTTGCCAAGAGCCTTGAGCATGACCGCACCGTCGTCCCCATGCGCTTCGGCGGCTGCAATTCCGACTTCTTCTATAACTTCGCCCGGTGGCGCCGGCGCCTCGGCCTCAAGTTCAATCTGGAGATGATCCGCCTGCCCAAGGAGCTGTTCCGTGCCGCCGGCTCCAACTTCACCGTCACCATCGGTGAGCCGGTCGATCTCCCTGCGCTCTGCACTCCCGGAGGTGCGGCGGCCGCTGCTTCACGTATCAGAGAAATCGTATATTCACTATAATGCAACAACCAGTAATCTCCGAAGTCCCCGTCTCTCTTATTGAGGCCGAGCTTACCCCGGAGCGATTCCTCCGCTCCACCAACAAGGGGGGCAACCTGCTCTACGTGGTCGATGGCCGCGAGTGCCCCAATGTGATGCGCGAGATCGGACGCCTGCGCGAGATCGCCTTCCGTGCCGGAGGCGGTGGCACTGGCCTTGACTGCGACATCGACGAGTTCGACCTCATGGATCCGCCCTGCCGCCAGCTCATCGTCTGGGACCCCGACTCCCGACGCATTCTCGGAGGCTATCGCTTCATCGCCGGAGCCGACGTGCGCTTCGAGCCTGACGGCACTCCCCGCCTTGCCACTGGCCATCTCTTCCGCTTCTCTCCGGAGTTCATTCGCCACTATCTGCCTCACACCATCGAGCTGGGCCGCTCCTTTGTCCGCGTCGACTCCCAGGCCACCGGCGCTGCCCATGGCGGCAAGGCCATCTATGTGCTCGACAATCTCTGGGACGGACTCGGGGCCCTCACCGTCAAGATCCCCGGCATTCGCTATCTTTTTGGCAAGGTCACCATGTATCCTGCCTATCTGGCCGAGTGTCGCAACATGATCCTCCACTTCTTCCACCGCTACTTCCCTGATCCCGACGCGCTCATCACTCCGCGCGTACCCCTTGCGGCCGACACTGAGACCCCCGAGCTTGATGCCATGTTCTGCGGCGGCAACTTCCGCGATGACTATAAGATCCTCAACCGCGCCGTGCGCGAACGCGGACTCAACATCCCTCCGCTGGTCAATGCCTACATGAATCTTTCACCAACCATGCGCTGCTTCGGCACCGCCGTCAATCATGAGTTCGGCTCCGTCGAGGAGACCGGCATTCTCGTGACCATCGACGATATCTTCGAAGAAAAGAAGCAGCGCCACATATACTCCTACCATCATAATGACACCATCTAAGATTGTGGCCGACATGCGGCTCGTCGAGTCGCAGCGCCTTTCGCCGCTCTATGGCCTCCTGACCCTCCGCGCCTCGGCTCCGCTCCCTCCCATGCAGCCCGGCCAGTTCGCTCAGGTGCGCATCGACGGGTCCAAGTCCACCTTCCTCCGCCGCCCCATCTCCATCTGCTCGGCCGATCCTGCTGCGGGCGTCGTCCGCCTGCTCGTGCGCCGCGCCGGTGCCGGCACCGAAGCCCTGCTCGACACCCCCGTCGGACACCTTATTAATATAATGCTCCCCCTCGGCCGCCCGTTCACCATTCCGGCCTCTCCCTCCGCCGGCTCCCTCCTGCTCATCGGCGGTGGGGTAGGGGTGGCCCCCCTCCTTTTCCTCGGCCAGCGCATGGTTGAGTGCGGACTCCGCCCCGAGTTCCTCCTCGGTGCCCGCTCTGAGGCTGACCTGCTTCTGCTCGACGAGTTCCGTGCCCTCGGCACTGTCCACATCACCACCGACGATGGCTCCGCCGGCCATCGCGGCGTCGTCACCTCCCACCCCCGCCTCCAGTGCCCCGTCGGCAGCATCTTCTGCTGCGGCCCTGCTCCAATGATGAAGGCCGTGGCCGCTGCTGCCGCCAAGCTCGGCGCCTCCTGCGAGGTCAGTCTCGAAAACATGATGGCATGCGGACTCGGCGCCTGCCTCTGCTGCGTCGAAAAGACCGTGCGCGGCAATGTCTGCGTCTGCACCGAGGGTCCGGTATTCAACATAAATCAACTCACATGGCTCGATTAAGCGTCAACATAGGCTCCCTGCAGCTCAAAAACCCCGTCCTCACCGCCTCCGGCACCTTCGGCTATGGCGAGGAATTCTCCGATTTCATCGACCTCTCACGCCTCGGCGGCTTCGTCGTCAAGGGCACCACGCTCCACTCCCGCGAGGGCAATGACTATCCCCGCATGGCCGAGACCCCCTCGGGCATGCTCAATGCCGTCGGCCTCCAGAACAAGGGCGTGGGCTATTTCATCGACCACATCTATCCCCGCATCAAGGACTGTGGCTCCGAGATCATCGTCAATGTCAGCGGCGCCTCCCCGGCCGACTATGTCGCTGTGGCCGAGCGTCTCGCTCCCCTCTCCGGCATTCGCGCCATCGAGGTCAACATCTCCTGCCCCAACGTCAAGCAGGGCGGCATGGCCTTCGGCACTACCTGCGCCGGTGCCGCCTCCGTCGTCTCCGCCGTGCGCCGCGCCTGGGAAAAGACCCTTATCGTTAAGCTCTCCCCCAATGTTACCGACATTGTCGAGATTGCCCGCGCCGTTGAAGACGAAGGCGCCGACTCCATCTCGCTCATCAATACTCTCATGGGCATGGCTGTCGACGTCGAGCGCCGCCGCCCCATGCTCTCCACCATCACCGGCGGCCTCTCCGGCCCTGCCGTTCGCCCCGTCGCTGTCCGCATGGTCTGGCAGGTGGCCAAGGCTGTCCGCGTCCCCGTCATCGGACTCGGCGGCATCACCTGCGGACGCGATGCCCTTGAGTTCCTCATGGCCGGTGCCACTGCCGTCCAGGTCGGCACTGCCAACTTCCTCGACCCCGCAGTCACCGTTCGCATCATCGACGAAATTCAGGATTATTGCACACGCCACAAAATTTCAGATATCCGTGAAATAATCGGCATTATTTGAGCGTTTCTTCTCTATCAGATACTACCCGTCACACCGTCGATTAATCTTTTTTAACTCTTGAGTGCTCCCATTTTCACTTTTATTTTGTAACTTTGGGGCACAAAACCCCGTCTGCGTACCCCTGCCGACGGCCTGTTTTAACATTATTAACTTAAAGAATCATAAACCTAAAACTAAATATTATTACCATAAACAGACGATAGAAAACCTACACCTGAATTATCTGTCCATGGATTATACGGCGGTTCATACCCCCTCTCCGACAGAACCTTAAACCAGAAAACATCATTATCAATCACTATCATTAATTCACAGAATGAGAAAAAGTCTCTTGCCTTGGCGCTATGCCCTTACGGGTTTAGTCGCCGTTACCATGATGGCTCCCGTGACTGCTTCGGCCGCTGCTGATCCCGCTGCTGCCCCGCAGGCATCTGCCGTCAGCGCAAAGCGAGTTGTGACCGGTGTTGTTGTCGACGCTGTCGACGGCGAACCTCTTCCCGGCGCCACTGTTGCCGTGAAGGGCGACAAGTCGGCCATCACCGCTACCGACATCGATGGTAATTTCTCCATCACCGTTCCTAACAACAAGGTGCATCTTGTCATCAGCTATGTGGGTTACAAAACTTTCGAAACCCCCGCTGTCGATGACCTTGGTTTCTTCCGTATTCAGCTGCAGGGCGACGACAAGACCCTCGATGAAGTCGTTGTCGTTGGTGCAGGTACCCAGAAGCGTGTATCCGTGACCGGTGCCATCACCTCCGTTAAGGGTGAAGACCTCCGCATGCCTGCAACCACCCTCTCCAATGCCCTCGCCGGTAAGATCGCCGGTGTGGTTGCCATGACCAACTCCGGTGAGCCTGGTTCCGGCGCTGAATTCTATATCCGCGGTATCGGCACCTTCGGTGGCCGCACCACTCCTCTTATCCTCCTCGACGATGTGGAAATCTCTGCATCTGACCTTGACTACGTTCCCGCTGAAAACATCGAATCGTTCTCGATCCTGAAAGACGCCTCCGCTACCGCTATCTACGGTGCTCGTGGCGCTAACGGTGTCATGATCGTTAAGACCAAGGGCGGTGACTATAACTCGAAGACCACCATCAACGTTTCGGTTGAAAACTCGTTCAACTTCCTTGACAAGTTCCCCAAATTCGTTGACGGTCCCACCTACATGACCCTCCACAACCTGGCCAATACCGGTCGTGGCAATAACCCCTACTATTCCCAGACTCAGATCGAGCGCACCAAGGCTGGCGTCAACCCCTACCTCTATCCTAACGTGGATTGGAGCGACAAGATCTTCAAGAAGATGGCCATGCGTCAGCGTGCCAACGTCAACGTGTCCGGTGGTGGCTCCAAAGTGCGCTACTACATGTCTATCGACTTCCAGCACGAAGACGGTCTTATCAACACCGATAAGCTCTACTCCTGGGATAACAACGTGAACATCTACAACTACACGTTCCAGAACAACATCGCCTATAAGCTGACCCCCACCACCACCATCACCATGAACATGAACGCGCAGATCCGTCAGACCTCGCGTCCTAACACCGGTAACAATGGCAATTGGGCACAGAATATCTTCAACCGTATTCTGACCACTACTCCTGTTGACTTCCCCGCTGTGTTCCCCGCTCAGGAAGGTGACGAATTCGTGCGTTACGGTACCGTTCGTAAAAACGAATCCTTCATCACCAACCCCTATGCCTACGTTAATACCTCTTACTACGAAGGCAACGAAAACACCATCAACACCGTGATCAAGGTCAACCAGGACTTCGACTTCATCACCAAGGGCCTTAAGGCTGAGGTTTGGGTTAACTTCAAGAACTGGTCCAACGGTTCATTCAACCGTTCGCTCAATCCCCACTATTTCGAAGTGACCAATCCCCAGAGCGTTGCTCCCACCATCGTTGACGAAAACGGTCAGGAAGTGATGAACACCACTTTCCCCCTTCGAGTCGTTCGTGACGGTACAATCTTCATCTCTGAGTCTGATTACACCACCTCTGCTGACCAGACTTTCGAGCTGCAGGGCAATATCAACTGGGGCCGCAAGTTCGGTCTGCACGATGTTAATGCCATGGTGCTCTACCGCATGCGTCAGTTCCGCAATAGCTCGCTGCCTAACCGCAACCAGGGCGTTTCGTTCCGCGCTACTTATGACTACGGTCACCGCTACCTCGTTGAATTCAACGCCGGTTACAACGGTACCGAACGTCTGGCCAAGAAAGACCGCTTCGGCTTCTTCCCCGCTGCATCTCTCGGCT
>CAZKRV010000054.1:0-11690 GCA_964555345.1 uncultured Bacteroides sp. | reverse complement strand
TGTCTTCGATGCATTCGTAGGTTTCGCCTTCGTCTTCCATCTCCTGAAGGTTTTCAATTACTTCGAGGGGAGCGCCGGAGCGCATGGCATAGTCGATAAGCTCATCTTTGGTTGCAGGCCAGGGAGCATCTTCAAGTTTTGATGCGAGTTCAAGTGTCCAATACATAGCGTTTTAGTTTGTTAGCGTAAAAAAGTGCGCAAAAATACAAAAAGTTTTCTAATTACGCAATACGCATTGTGGATTTTCAGATATTTTTATCCCAATAAGTTTCAGGAGCGTCACTGAGCACGTTGTTGTAACGCGAGAACATATAGAACCAGTCGCTCAGCCGATTGATGAAGGAGAGGACATAGGGATCAACATGGGTTTGCAAGGCGAGGGAGATGATGCGGCGCTCGGCGCGACGGGCCACGGTGCGGGCCACATGGGATTGCGCGGAGAGGGTGCAGCCACCGGGAAGGGTGAACCGGTCGGCAGGAGGCGTAACGCGGTCCATATCGTCGATGGAGCGTTCAAGGCGCAGGATATCGACTTCTGACACAGGCAGTGGAGCTTCGGGGCGAGGATCGGCCAAGTAGGCACCGATATTGAAAAGGCGATTCTGCACGAACACAAGCACATCACGCGACTCAGGCGGACACTTCGGGTAGGTGGTGAGTAGTCCGATGTGGGCGTTGAGTTCGTCGACAGTGCCGTAGGCTTCGATCCTTACGTGGTCTTTGGGGAGGCGGGAGCCGCCTACGAGGGAGGTTGTGCCGGCATCGCCGGTGCGTGTATAGATCTTCATTGCTGTTCTCTTGATAATAGTTCAAATCGGTCAACCATGATTTCAGTGACATTGTGTTTGATGGCGGCACGATCTTCCCACACGCGTGTGCGCAGGCGCCCTTCGATGAAGAGGCGGGAGCCACGGCGTATGTACTTCTCGGCAAAGTCGGCGGCATCGTCCCACATCACTATCTGGTGCCACTCCGTGCGCTTCACCGGCTCACCTCCGCCGGCAGGCTGAAATGTTTCGGTCGTGGCGAGCGAAAAAGAGGCGCGGGGACGCTTTTCAACAAACGTGATCGACGGATCGCGTCCCACGTTGCCTATCAGTATTACTTTCTGGTATGACATGGCGCGAAATTACAAATTTCGCCGCAAATTACCAAATGAGCAGAGCCAGACGGTATACAATCAAAGCCACAATCCAGGCCAGTATGGTGTTATAGACCACGGAAAATAGCCCGTAGCGCCACGATCCGCACTCCTTGGTGATGGCCACAATAGTGGCTATACACGGGCAATACAGCAGTATAAACACCATGAAAGCGAGGGCAGCGGCGGGGGTGAAGTCAGGTTGGGCGCCGGGAGAGACAGGTGCGGTGAGGCGCGCGCCGAGCGCGGCATCGTCCACTTCTTCCGAACCGGTGTAGAGCACACCGAGAGTCGACACCACGATCTCCTTGGCCGGAACTCCGGCAATGGCGGCCACAGTTGCGCGCCAGTGAAATCCGATCGGCTCCATGACAGGGTTGACGGCTTTGCCAATCATCTCCAGATACGAATCCTGAACAGGCTCCGAGTCATCGTGGCGAGGGAAATAATTGAGCGCCCAGACTATGATGCAACCCACCATGATTATGCCACCCATCTTGCGCAGATACTGGCGGGCCTTGCCCCACATATGGCTCAGAGTGGCCTTCAGAGTCGGCACACGATATGGCGGCAGCTCCATCACAAAGGGCGTCTCGTCAGAACGCCACACAAAGCGGCGAAGCAGGCGCGCGGTGACCACGGCCATGATCACCCCGAGGGCATAGAGCGCGAAAAAGACGAGTGCGGCATGGGCGCTGAAGAATGTGCCCACAAGAAGGAGGAATATCGGCAAGCGGGCCGAACAGCTCATGAACGGATTGATCAGTATGGTGATCAGGCGGCTCGACCGGCTCTCTATGGCACGCGAGGCCATGACGGCAGGCACATTGCAGCCGAAGCCCATGACCAGCGGAATGAAGCTCTTGCCGTGCAGTCCCATCTTGTGCATGGCGCGGTCCATGATGAAAGCAGCCCTGGCCATATAGCCGGAATCTTCCATGAAGGATATGCAGAAATAAAGGATCATGATGTTGGGCAGGAACACTATCACGCTCCCCACTCCACCGATTATGCCATCGCAGATCAGATCGCGCAGCGGCCCATCAGGCATAAGCGCATTCACCTTCTCACCGATCCAGCCGACAGCGCTCTCAATCCACGCCATCGGATAGTTGCCGACGCTGAACGTGAGCCAGAAGATGCCGAACATCACCAGCAGAAACAACGGTATGCCGAAGAGCCGATTGGTGACAAAGGCATCGATAATAGCGGTGGACCGTGTCGATGAACTCGTGCGCTCACCGCTCATGGTCTCGGCCAATGCGCCGTCAATGTAGCCATATTTCTCGGCAGCGATGGCCGAAGTGAGATCCTCATCGCGCATGCGCTCCACATCGCGGCGGCCGCTGTCGCGCAACGCAAGCATCTGCTGATAAGACGCACTATGGCGCAGCAGCTCCTCCACTTCCGAATCCTGTTCCAAAAACTTGATGGCCAGATAGCGGGGTGAGAACTGCTGCGAGATCGAACGGTCGGCCTTGATCAGGTCCTTGATGTCGCGGAGGGCACCTTCAATGTCATCGCCGAGATTGACGTGGACATGGCGCACTTTCTCCTCACGCCCTTCATAGACGCGTATGATCGTGTCAAACAACTCACCTATACCCTGACCGGTCTTGCTCACTGTGGGCACCACCGGCACTCCGATCATGGCTCCGAGCAGTTCATAGTCGAGCTTCAGTCCTGATTCACGCAGCTCGTCATACATATTGAGGGCTATGACCATGGAGCGGTCCATATCAATCAGCTCAGTGGTGAGATAGAGATTGCGCTCCAGATTCGACGCCACAACCACGTTGACAATCACGTCAGGCGTTTCGTCACGCAAATAGCGACGCACATACAGCTCCTCAGGCGAATAACTCGACAGGCTATAGGTGCCAGGCAGATCCACAATATTGAATCTGTAACCGCCATGTTCAAACGAGCCGGACTTCGCCTCGACTGTCACTCCGGAATAATTACCCACATGCTCGCGGGCACCGGACGCGATATTGAAGAGCGACGTCTTACCGCAGTTGGGATTGCCGATGAGCACGACGTTGATCGTGCGATGTTCGGAGGCCCGGACGCAGTCGCCGTCGAAGTCGTCGCAGTCAATCGTGCCCCGGCCGCTTCCGCCATGAGGTCGCGCGCAGTCGCCGGAATCCACGGCCACCACCTCCACCATTCTGGCTTCGCTGCGGCGCAGCGACACTTCATAGCCCATAAGTGAGTATTTCACGGGGTCACGCATAGGCGCGGAGAGCACCGACGTGATCTCCTTGCCCTTCACAAAGCCCATCTCAATCAATCGCTTGCGGAAGGCTCCATGTCCTAATATCTTGATTATTATAGCCTTTTGGCCTACTTTCAGTTCATCTAATCTCATTTCGGAGTGCAAAGTTCTTCGAAATTACCGAAATATGCAATACTCAAAAATGATTATTTTTGATTTGGTGGATTCAACAAAAAGACTTACATTTGCACCGTTAAAACAATCACCCAAATTAATCATCAACTCAACTAAGACCAACTATGGCATACGTAATCACTGACAAATGCGTGGCTTGCGGCACTTGCGAACCCGTTTGCCCCGTTAGCGCTATCTCCGCCGGCGACATCTACCACATCGATCCCGATACCTGCATCGAGTGCGGTTCCTGCGCTGAAGTTTGCCCCAGCGAAGCTATCATCGCCGGCTAATTTTCCGACAGAAAGAAATCAAACGAAAGCGGCCTGCTGTCAATCACCGACGGCAGGCCGCTTCCCTATTCATTCCATACTTATTTTATACTTGTGGTGTGGAGAGTCATGTGGCAGTCCGCACAATGGAAACGCGGATGCAAAGTCAGTCCGGGAGCGGAGAGAGTGAGCGGCTCAGTCCACTCCGCGCCGGATTCGGAGCGGAGACAGTGGCCCAATTCGCGGCGCAAGCAATAGCGCGTATCCATCACACACATCTCTCCCCCCGCCGGAGTCTTCACTTCGGGAGCGCGCTCTATGCGGCCTGTCACGCCATGGTCGCGATAGACCCGTTCGGCGAGTGAATTAGCCACATTGGCATGATATGTAAGCGATGCGGACGGAGCCTTAGCGTCGGCCAGTTCAGGCCTACGGCGATCATAAGGATATGTAGCAGCAGCGGCAACGTCAAGCAGGCCTATAAGTCTGCGACGCAACTCAGTCAACACCGATGCCGCCACAAACTCGTCGCCCAACCGGTCGTCGAGACTATCAAGTCTATAATCTGTCGCGCCAAGTTTGCCGAGCACGCGGCGGCGCGCCTCAATCTGCGGAGTGTTGGCCCTCTGCGGATCAGGCGAATCAATGGTGGCCGTGACACCGGAAGCCTCAAGGCAGAGTTGCGCGCCGGCACGACGCAACGTCATGGTCAGCCCTATGGTACGCGTAGCCGTGGAGGCAGCGAGCCTGTCGGCAAACACCTTGTCATAATTGCGATAAAGAATAAGTCCGGGCACCAGTTCCTTCGGCGGCATATCGGCAGTGACAATCACCGAAGGCGACTCAACCTTATTGACACGAAATCCACCCACCGCTCCACCGGGCGAGAAGAAAGTCAGGCCGTCACCGTTGGCCAATTCGCCACGAAGCCCTTTCAGCGTGATGCGCCGCCCCTTTGCTCCGGCCACAGTAGCCACCGGAGTGCCGATGCTCTTCGGAGTGTCGATCGAAGCGATGGAGCGTGGGGCCTTGTCGTGCAGGAAGTAGGAGGTGAATCCACGGTTGAAACTACGGCTCACATCGGGCACAAACTCGACCGCAGACTCTCCGACTGAAGTGCGGGGAACGCCCAGACGACGCAGCTCGCGATCATAGGCTGCCACCACATTCTTCACATATCCGGCATCCTTGAGCCGGCCCTCGATCTTGAGCGATGAAACACCCGCGCCGATCAGAGCCTCAAGGTCAGACAAACGATTGAGGTCGCGCAGCGAGAGCAGATGCTTGCCGCGGACCAGAGTGCGACCGGTGGCATCGGTCAAATCATAGGGCAGACGGCAGAGTTGCGCGCACGCCCCGCGGTTAGCGCTACGTCCGGTGTGGAGCTGCGAGGCATAGCAGTCGCCGCTGTAGCTCACACACAGCGCACCGTGCACGAAGGCTTCGAGCGGCACAGTCACCGCCTCTCTCATGGCCCTGATCTCATCAAGTGACAGTTCACGCGGCAACACGAGCTGCGAGAAGCCGAGATCCTGAAGAAAGCGGGCGGTTTCAGGAGTGCGTATGTCACACTGGGTCGAAGCGTGGAGAGCTATCGGCGGTATGTCAAGACGCAGCACTCCGAGATCCTGCACTATCAGCGCATCCACCCCCACCCTATACAGGTCGCGTATAAGCCGCTCGACGGACTTCAATTCATCTTCATATATTATGGTATTGACAGTCACATACACCCTTGCGCGGAAACGGTGGGCATAGTCCACTACCGCAGCCACATCTTCCACCGAATTGGCAGCGGCGGCGCGGGCACCATGGCTCGACGCACCCATATAGACAGCATCGGCCCCGTGACGTATGGCCTCTATGGCCACTTCCCTGTCACGTGCCGGAGCGAGCAGTTCAATCGAATATCCGTGGGTCTGACACATATATAGAGTCAATCTGTTGTTCAATAATCATTTCCAGCGAATCAAGCGCCGTCAATTTCGGAAGCGGCCGGGCCACTTCCACTACCGGCACCGACTTCTGTGCCTTATCAGCAACTGATGTTGCCGGGGCAAGCACCCTGCCTCCTGAGTGATACGTACGCGAATAATAAGGTTCATCAAGACTCGACTCGATGACACCACGCGAACCTGACGCATGGATCATGCGCCCGTCACCGATATAAATGCCAACGTGTGACACCACGTCCTTGCGTTTCGTAGTAGCGAAAAAGACCAGATCGCCCGGGCGGAGGTCTTTACGCCCCACACCTATACAGTAATCACGCTGTGCAGCCGACGAACGCGGCAACTTCAGGTCATAGACCTTCAGAAACAATTCCATCACCAGTCCGGAGCAGTCCGTACCCGAACGGGTATTGCCGCCATAACGATAAGGAGTACCGATCCATTTGCGGGCCTCGCGGATCAGGCGGTCGGTCTGCGCGTCAGTCGACTTCACCGGCTTCTTCAGGCGTGTCTGCGCGGCCGGGCGTGCAGAAGCAGTTTTTGAGGTCTGAGCTGTAGCCTTGCTGCGTGATTCAGCCTTGCGGACCTGACAGCCCGACAATGCAGCAAGCGCCATAAACGCCGCCACCACGCAGTAACACAATATTTTTACGTGCCGCCTCAGGGTATGTCGATAAGTTTATGGGTCTGGAGCGAGAGCCGCCAGCGCGGATTAGCCTTGACATACTCCACCGTCTCGGCCACATTAAGACCGGACAGCGGTTGCAGGCACTCAACCGAAGCCTCAGGCAAAGCGGCGGCGATGGACTCAACATCCTGACCTTGATACACTATTTTCAACTCGTCGATACGGCCTATTCCATACGGACCGCCCTTGGGCGAGCAGGTGACCCAATCCACACTGTCGGGGAGCGGCAGAGTGCCGTTGGTCTCCACGTGCACGCGGCGCCCTGCTCCATGCAAGGCGTCGACAAGCGAACCGGTGAGCTGCATGGCAGGTTCTCCGCCGGTGATCACCACACACCGGGCCGGATAACGCATCACCTCACCAAGTATCTCGGCCTCGGTCATCTCACGGTAGGCGGAGTGATCCGTGTCACAGAAAGGACAACTGCGATTGCAGCCACTCAGGCGCACAAACACCGCAGGGGTGCCCGTGTGAGCGCCCTCGCCCTGGATTGAATAGAATATTTCGTTGACGCGCATCTATCTATGATCAGCAATCGGTTGTGTAACTAGCCACGTTGCCCTCGCTCTCCTGCACGTCAACGCGGAAGCAGGTCGGGATCTGGTCACAGATCCAGCGGGCAATGTTCTCAGCCGTGGGGTTGAAAGGGAGCGCGGCATTGAGGTCAGCGTGGTCCAGGCGTGAGGCCACCATCTCCTTGATGGCGGTGAAGTCCTCGACCATGCCATTGGCATTGAGTTCGGCGGCACGACAATGCACGGTGATGATCCAATTGTGGCCATGCACATTGGTGCACTTGCTCGGATAGTCGAGTTCCAGATGGTGGCAGGCCGATATTTCTATTCGTTTTGTGACTGTGTACATGACTGTTGTGGAAGTGGATTCTTAGGTATAAGGCCGAGCGATTCGGCAATTGGCAGCATATATCTGAAGGCTTCATCGCGGTCATTGGCAATCAGGCCGTCAAGTATCGCGTCCTTTACCGCATCTTTCAGCACACGGATAGGCTGCGAGGGAGGGATCTCAAACACGTGCATGATGTCGTCGCCGGTGACCGGAGGCTGAAAGTTGCGTATGCGGTCTTTCTCTTCCAATTCGACGAGCTTGCGGCGCACTATGGCGAAGTTGTCTAGACACGAACGGAGCTTCTCGGCCCGTCCGGTCGTGATATCAGCTTCGCAGAGAGTCATCAGCGCATCAGTATCATCACCGGCATCGAAGAGCAGACGGCGCACCGCACTGTCGGTCACGATCTCCTCGCTGAGTATAATAGGGCGCATATGCAGGTCCACCATCTTCTGCACGAACTTCATAGGTTCGCCAAGCGGCAGGCGCAGCGAGCGGAAAAGGCGGGGCACCATCTTACCGCCGACAAACGAGTGGTTATGGAAAGTCCAGCCGAGCCTGTCGTCCCAGCGCTTGGTCTGCGGCTTGCCTATGTCATGGAGCAGGGCGGCCCAGCGCAGCCACACGTCATCTGACGTGGCCGCCACATTGTCGAGCACCTTGAGCGTATGGTCAAAGTTATTTTTGTGAGCGCGGCCCCTCACTTCGTCCACACGGTCCATCGCCTCCAGTTCCGGAAGTATATAGTTGAGCAGTCCGCACTCATGGAGCAGCCGCCAGCCGATCGAGGGCTTGGGTGAGCGCATGATCTTCATCAACTCATCGGCCACCCTTTCGCGCGAAATTATCTCTATACGTGAAGCATTACGGCTTATCGACTCGAATGTGACGGCATCAATGCTGAAGCGCAACTGCGTGGCGAAACGTATGGCACGCATCATTCGCAACGGATCGTCGCTGAACGTAACGTCCGGATCCAGCGGAGTGCGCAGCAGCTTACGCTCCATGTCGATCAGGCCTCCGAATTTATCGATGATGCCGCCGAACCCATCATTGTTGACCCTCATGGCCAAAGCATTAACCGTGAAGTCGCGACGCGACAGATCATCATCAAGCGTGCCGTCTTCAACCACCGGCTTGCGCGAGTCGTGGGAATAGCTCTCGCGGCGGGCACCGACAAACTCAAGTTCAGTGTCATGCCACTTCACCTGAGCGGTGCCGAAGTTGCGGAACACGGCCAGATGCGCTCCGTGGCCCAATTGCCGGCCTACGGCCTCGGCCAGACCGATGCCGGAACCAACGGTCACGAAATCAATATCCTTACTCGGGCGCTGCAGGAAGCAGTCACGCACATAGCCTCCCACGGCAAAACATTCCAGTCCGAGCGAATCGGCCACCCGTCCGACCAGACGGAGCATATCTTCGTCTTTGGCAGGAATCATGGCATCAGATCAATTATCTCTTCTCGGGCATTGGTGATCCGGCGCATACCCGAAGCGCTGACCACATAGGTATTCTCGATGCCCACGGCGCCGACGCCGGGTATCACGAATTTCGGTTCGAGGGCTATCACGTTGCCCTCCTCAATAATATGCTTGCTGCGGGGCGCTATCACCGGCAGTTCATTGACCTGTATGCCGATGCCGTGGCCAACGAAGCCGGCGTGCGAGCGATGGCCCATGAAGTATGATTCCAATCCGCGCTCACGCGCCATCTCCGCAGCTGTCTCATAGAGCTTACGGGCTTCTATGCCGGGCTTGACGTCGGCAGCCAGGCGTGCACAGATGTCGATGGAACACTGATGGGCCCTCATAGCCAGGTCCGACAGTTTGCCGCAGGCAAACGTGCGCGTCATATCGGTCATATAGCCGTTGAAGTCGCCATTCATATCGACCATCACCGCCTTACCGCGCGATATCATCTCACCGCTCGCACCCACAGGGATCGATGGGTGCAATCCGGCACCGCCCATCGCGAAATCGTAGGGCGACGGAGCGTCGGCATTGTCACCGGCCAGCACATTACCCATGTGCAACTCCATTGACGGGCCATTGACCCTAAACAGGCCGAGACAGCCGTGCAGACGGCTCAGCCGCTCAATCTCAATCTGCAGCTCCACGTCAGTCATACCTTCGGTATAAAGACCGGGTATGCGGGCATAGATGGCTGCATGTTTCACACCGTCTTCCTCAAGCAGCCTGATCTCTTCCTCGGTCTTGACCGATCGGGCTTTCATTATTGCACCGCTCACATCGGTCAGCTTCCCGGCGCCCATGGCGGCACTCAGCCGCATGGCGTCAGCATATGGGAGCGATCCAAGCTCAAGGCCAAGCGTCTCGGCGGTGCCTGTATGCTCCTTGATCTCTTCAGGCTTGCGTATATACACTATCCTATCACCGGCCAGTTCCACCGGACGCTTTACGAAATAAGCGGGTGCGGCTCCCGGAGTCAGGTATATGTATCCGGCAAACACACGGCCGGTCAGATAAAAAAGATTGGCGTTATCACACACCAGCGTCGGTTGCCCGACATTGATACGGGCCAGACGGCGTTGCTGCTCGTCGGCCGATATGAGGCAAATATTCTGTTGTTTCATTCGGTTTTATCCGCTATGAAGATCACACCGATCTGTTCGAGTTCGGCCACTGGATCCAGACGCATCACATGGCGCACCCTGACCCTGGCGCTGTCAGCAATCACAAAGTGAGGGTCAAGGGTCACTGACCTCTGAAAGGAAGTACCCAGACCGCTGCCGAGCCAGTTGCCGTAAACGTCGGCCAGCTCCACGCTCACAGTGTCGCAGCGTGTCGGCTGCCCTGCAGCTTCGGTGGTCACCTCCACATATAGATTGCTGAAAGGATAATCATTTGTATGGCGCACCACCAGATCAAGCCGCCCGGCCACCACCGAGTCCTCCGGACAGATGTCGAAGAGCAGATGATTATAATATCCCCAGCTGCGGTCAGGGATATCATAAAAGCGGCTGTAGTCATCAGCATGGCGCGAACAGCCCAACGCTACTGCTATGATCGCGGCTATCAGCAGATATGGTGTCGGTCTATGCATTTTTTTCCGAACCCTTGGCAGCCTGCGATTCAGGTGCCTGACCCTCTTTTTTGGCGCCGGCGGGTTTCTTTTTCTTCTTCTTTTTCTTCTTTTTGTCGAAGCGGTTGATATTGTCCTGATCCAGCAGGTCCACCTTGCGGTTTTCCTTGGCTTCGGCCTCAACCTCCTCGTCGCGCTTAAGCTGAGCCGGCTTTTCGCCGGCCTTGTTCATGGCGATGATCTCAAAAGCGCGCTTGGCATCGATAGTGGTCAGGTTGGCAGCCACTTTCCTGTCGCTTGAGTATGTGATGTCGCCATTGAATATGTCAGCCTTGAAGAAATACCAGGTGGCATCAGACGTTTCAAGCCTGATCTCCTTGCCCGGCAGCTTGCGCACGGCCTCAAGATAAGCATCGACCTCATAGTTCAGGCAACATTTCAGTTTGGCACACTGTCCGGCAAGCTTCTGCGGGTTGAGTGACAGATCCTGGAAACGCGCTGCGGCAGTGGCCACGCTCATGAAGTTGTTGATCCATGTGGAGCAGCATAGCGGACGCCCGCAGGGGCCGATGCCACCGATACGGCCGGCCTCCTGTCTGGCTCCGATCTGCTTCATCTCGATCCTCACCTTGAATGTTTCGGCGAGCACCTTGATAAGCTGGCGGAAGTCCACGCGCTCGTCGGCTATATAATAGAAGATGGCCTTATTGCCGTCGCCCTGATACTCCACGTCGCCGATCTTCATGTTCAGACCCAGCTCCTCGGCTATCTTACGGGCACGGATCATGGTTTCTTCCTCGCGTGCGCGCGCTTCTTCATATTTCTCTATGTCGGCAGGCTTGGCCATGCGAAACAGGCGCTTCAACTCGGCATCACGCTTGATTCCGGCTCGCTTCATCTGGAGCATGACCAGCGGTCCTGTCAGCGTCACCATGCCGATATCGTGGCCCGGTGTCGACTCCACGGCCACCATGTCGCCCTTGTTCACGTCAAGATTAAGCGAATTCAAATAATAGCCCTTACGGGTATTCTTGAACTGAACCTCCACCACCTTGCACTGCTCCATGGCACCGGGCACATCAAGCAGATAGTTGAAGGCATGGAGCTTGCCGCGCGGACAAGCGCCACACTTACCTTTGCCGGATCCGGCCAAGGGCATATCTTCCTTTTTAGGCTCGTCCATGGATTATTTGGCGAAGCTCACGGCACGGGTTTCGCGGATCACTGTGATCTTCACCTGGCCGGGATAGGTCATCTCGTCCTGAATTTTCTTAGCAATTTCGGCCGACAGCTGTTCGGTCTCGGCATCGTCAATCTTGTCAGCGCCGACTATCACGCGCAGTTCACGACCTGC
>CAZKRV010000053.1:0-11993 GCA_964555345.1 uncultured Bacteroides sp. | reverse complement strand
ACGGCCGATGAACTGCTTGAGCTTGGGGTGATTGCAGCGGTGGTGTATCCGGAAGATGCGGAGCCGGAGAATGAGCCGGTGGGCGTGCCGCTACCGATCCTTGGGCGGGAGGATTACATGAAAGTGCGTGTGCGGACCACGGACCGACGGCGACACGTGTATCGACGGACAAAGAGGATAGTCCAGTAGATGGCGAAGTAGATGGCCGCCTGCAGCCAGAGCATGGCGTAGGGGTGGGCGTTTTGGGCCAGAGTGGCACCGTTGGAGTTGATGCGTATGAAGCCTTCGACGCCCCAGACTGCTGGCACGCAGTTGCCTATGGCCTGCCAGAAGGGGCTCATGGCGTAGCGCGGCCAGGTGAGACCCGAGAGGAAGAGGAAGACAACGGAGGTGAAGACCACGACCATGAACGACATTTCGCGCTCCTTGACGAGCAGTTCGGCCACGACCAGACCGAATCCGGCTGAGGCAACGAGCAGGGGGAGAATGAAGGTCATGTATTGGGCCATGGAGCCGATGTGGGGCAGGGAGAACATCAGCGGCACGTAGTGGAGCGCATAGAGAGCCATGGGGAGGTAGGGCACCATGTAGGCAAGCAGCTTGCCTACGGCAGTGGCCGACGGGGAGGCCTCGACGGCCTGAGGGTCGATGCCGCCGTTGCGCCGGCGCCGGTCACGCGAGGTGCCGGTGAGCATGGCTATGCCAAGCACCATGCTCTGCTGGATGATGAGCACGACAATGCCAGGTATGATGAACGAAGCGAAGCCCTGCTCGGAGTCGCCGAGGAAGAATGCCTGAGAGTCGATGGGGGCTTCGGAGGCGGGGAGTCCGGCTGCCTCCATGGTCTCGGTGCGGATCTTGGTTCCGGTGGCGAGCTGCACATCGGTCAGCGCCGAGAGGAAGGTGCGGAAACGGAGCAGCAGGCTCATGTCGCTGTAGAAGTCTACGTTGGCCTGCTGGCCCCGGCCGAGGTTGCGGGCATAGTCACCGGGGATAACCAGCACACCGTAGCATCGCTTTTCGGCCTGCCAGCGGCGTGCTTCGGAGAGCGAGGTGGCATAGCCGATCACCTTGATGGCCGAAGTGGCATCGACCGAACGAGTGAATTCGCGGCTTTGGGAGGTGCGGCTGTTGTCGACCACGGCCACCGGTATGTCGGTCACCACTTCGGGGTTATAGATGAGTGTATATACCAGAGGATAGACCAGAGGCAGGGCGAAGAAGAACAGGAGCATGCCGACGTCGGTGAAGATGAGCCTGAGTTCGCGGCTCCACACCATTGCGGTCTGCCTGATCCAGCGGGTTATGGGATTGTTCATCATGACGATATCTTGTTAAGGCTCATAGACCGGACGGAGGCAGAAGCGGCGCAGGTTGCGGGCTATGAGCATGGCCACAAGCGGGAAGCAGAGCAGCCCGACGAAGTAGAAGCGCGAGAAGTAGACGGGTATGCCGTTGAGAGCCTGGTCTATGTAGATGAGGAAATAGTAACGTATGGGGAGTATGTAGCTGAATATGCCGATGGCTCCATACATCTTCTCGACCGGGAATGAGAATCCGGCCACTGAGAAGGCAAGGATGCCGGTGAGCGAGCAGAGGCTCAGCGCCAGGCGGAGGTTGGGCACGGCCGAGGCGATGATCACGCCGAACGACTGGCTGGCTATGACGAGCAGCACAGTGGCCAGCGACATGGCCCACCAGGATCCGTTCATGGGGAAGTGATTATAGCGGAAGCAGAGGGCCTGCAGGGCAAAGGCCACGATCAGGAATATCAGAGTCTGCGGCAGCAGCTTGCCGGCAAGGGCCTTGAGCACCGAGCCATTGGCCATGCGGATCCATTCGGCCGATGTGGCTGCCTTGATTTCGTGGCAGATGCTCCACACGGTGACGAGAAATATCATCAGCTGCAGCAGGCAGGGCACGAAGGAGTTGGTGAGGTAGATGTTGTAGTTAAGCCATGGGTTGCCGATGCAGTGAGAGTTGATCACCACGGGCTGGAGTATCACTCCGGCAGTGGAGGGGCTGAGGCCCATGTCGGTCAGTTCGGCCTGGACGATTGAGCCGGAGGCGCCGACGGCCATGGTCTTGAAAGCCTTGTAGGCCAGGGTGCCGGGCACGAAGTAGGTCAGGTTCGTGTAGTAGGTAATGGTGGTGCCGGCACCGCCGATGGCGTCGCGCTCGAAATCGCGGGGAATGTAGAAGAAGCCGTAGATCTGGCCTGACTGCACCTTGTCCATCGCCTCGCGGTAGCTCGACAGCACTTCAGTGATCTCTACATATTGCTGGGCCGATAGGGAGCGCGTCACCTTGGTGGAGAGTCCGGTATGGTCCATGTCGACCACCGCCGTGGGCACTCGCTCGGGCAGCCCTTCCTGCATCAGCGACAGGAAGAACAGGGCTACAGCCAGCGGCACGAGCACCATGGCCCACAAATACATGCGGCGCGAGGTGAGTTCACGCAGCGAGCGGCGGAGCAGGGCGCGAAATCCGGTTGCGGTTGATGACGACGACATGGCAACGGTTACTTTTTAGCGTCGCGATAGATTATAGACATGCCGGGGCGCAGGTCGGGAATCGAGTCGATGGTGCGGGCCTTGATCTGGAAGGTGCGGCTATCCCAGTCGCCGGTGCTCTTGGTGGCGCGCCAGGTGGCATAGCTGCCCAGGTCGGCTATGTAGTAGATGCGGGCCTTGGCCTCTTTCTTGCCGAGAGCGGGGATCATGATGTCGATCTCCTTGCCCATGGTCAGGTCTTCGAGATACTCTTCGCGCACGTTGAAGGTCACCCACTTGTCGTCAAGACGGAGCAGGCTCACGATCGGCGAACCGATGCTCACCAGCTCGCCCACGTTGGGATAGATGGTTTCGACCTGGCCGGAGCAGGGCGCGGTGAGGTATGAGTCTTCAAGCAGGGCCTCGACCTCGGCAACTCCGCCGCGGGCTACTTCGACCATGGCGGCAGCGGCCTCCTTGTCTTCGCTCTGGGCACCGTCCACAGCCATGTCATATTGGCTCTTGGCGGCGCGCTCGGCAGCTTCGGCAGCCTGATAGGCAGCCTGGGCCTCGTCACGCTTCTGTTCGCTCACCACACCTTCTTTGTAAAGGGCATCGAGGCGTTCAAATGTCTTTTTGGTGATGCCTGCGGCAGCCTTGGCTTGCTGCCAAAGCTCATAGGCGGAGGTGATGATCTGCTTGCGGGTGCCCGCATCGACCTTGCGATCGGTGGCGCGGGCCACGGTCTGCATGCCTTCGGCCTGCATCATCTTGGCCTCGACAATCGATGAGTGTATGTGGGCCAGAGTGTCGCCGGCGTTGACGTTGTCACCCTCGTGCACATAGAATTCAACCACGCGTCCGGGCAGCTTGCCGGCCACGCGCACCGAGGTGGCCTCGGCCTGTCCCTCGATGATCTCGGCGGGAGGGGTCATGAAAAGGAAACCTGCGATAGCCAGCACAAGGACTAAGAATATAGTGACGGCCAGGCAGAAAAACAGTGAATTGCTTTTTTTGTTAGAGGCGGTGTTGGCCTGTGAATTGTCAGCCATAATATTTTAGGGATTTAAAAATGAACAGTATGGAGGTGAATATTTATCAGTTGGCAGCGGGATCGAGGGTGCCGAGCACTTTGGAGAGGTAGACGTCGCACAGATGCACGTCGATGGCGGCGTCGATCTTCTCGCTGTTGGCCTGGAGCCATGCGGTCTGCGCCTTCATCACATCGTCGGAGGTGAGCACGCTTTCGCGGAAACCGAGACGGGCCGAGCGCAGGTTTTCGTCGGCTTTGGCCAGATTGGTCAGAGTCATTTCATAGGTCTTCATGGCTTCCTGAGCCTTGAATGAGGCCTGAGTCACCTGCAGTTCCACCTTTTCGCGGGCATCTTCGAGCTGCAGGTTCATGATGGTCTGCTGCGAGCGGACCGCACGATATTTATTGTAGTTGCCGCCCCAGTGAAGCACGGGTATGCTCACCATGACACCGACAGAGAAGGCTCCGCCCACGCGGTTTTTGAATCCATTGAATGAGTTGGGTGAGGTGAAGCTGTAAGCCCCGACGAGTGCCACATTGGGGAGCATCGACGACAGGGCCACGTTTTTCTGCTGGCCGGTGATCTTCACTCCGAGTTCAAGAGCGCGAATGTCGTGGCGGCGGGAGTAGACGTCGGTCATGTTATAGCTGTCGGCAATCTCCGAGTCGGCGCGTACCTGACTCAGGTCCTCGGCCAGAGTATATTCATCGGATATGGGCAGTCCGCATATCTGCGCGAGTGCCATTTTGCTAAGCGCAAGTCCGTTGACCACCTTGGTGAGGTCGATCTGCGCCTGGTTGAGCTTGACGTCGACGCTGAGCTGATCGCTGCGCGTGGCCACACCCTGATTCACCATAGCCTTTACATCGGAGTCAAGAGAATCGAGCAGAGCCACGTAGTGCACGGCGAGCTTGTGTTTGGCCTCGAGCGACACCACCTGCCAGTAGGCGGCATCGACGGCGTAGACCACGTCTTGTGCGCCGGAGCTGTGCATCTCCTTGGCCAGATCTTCGGCATAGCCGGTAAGTTTGTTCATCGCCACGATCTTGCCGCCCATATACACAGGCTGAGTCAGAGTCACGGCACCGAAAAATACGTTGTGGATATCATAGGTCAGAGCTTCTTTGGGTAAATAGGCCACCTGATCGGGTATAGGTTGGCCGTTGGGGCCCTTGACCGGTTCGCCGGTCAAGGGATTCTTGACCACGCTGAACTGATATGATTTCGATTCCAGATCGAATGTCTTGATCGGCAGCAGCTGGTCGGAATCGAAGAGTGAGATGTTTTTCTGATTATATACGTAGCCTCCGTTGACGTCGATGGAGGGCAGATAGGCCGCGAAAGCTTCTTTTTTTTGGTAGCCTGCGGCGCGCACTTTTTCGGCTCCGATCTGCATTTCCTTGTTGTTTTGCAGAGCCATGCGGCGGCATTCGTCGAGAGTCAGCTGGCGAGCCTGGGCGGAGAGCGCTCCGGCGCCACACAGCGTCACGGCCGCCATGATCGAGATTTTGCGCAACATTGAATTTGTATTTAGTATTATAGTTGACGTGATGAGTTAGGGGTTATGAACCTTTGCAAAATTAACAAATAAATCATAATAAAAGTTTTGTTAATCCGCTTTTGTCCACAAAAAGATGGGGTGAGGCAAAAAAGGACAATAAAAAAACATGGGGAGTGGGCAGGATATCTGCTCACTCTCTGTTGTAAATTTGCCAACCGAAATTGTAAAAAAATAAATTGTGATTATGCAAAACATGACAATGACAAAGATGAGAAATGCGAGTCTGCGGAGCGCCGTAGGGCGTGAATATGCCAGGGCCAGGCGTGAAGGATTGCTACTGACCGACCGGCAGATCATAGAGAGAGCGGTCAAGTCGCCTGTGGCCGACGGTTACTTCGTGGGCCTGGATTATGCGGTGAAGATGGAGCGCCGGGTGCGTTGCGGAAATCTGCCGGGCAATATGTCGGCCCTGCGTCGCAGCCTTTGGACTGAGATTGCTGCCAAAGTGGCGGCAAGGCAGCGTCGCTATCGCGAAAAGATCGTGGACTCGGTGAGCGAGGTGCTGTCGGGGGCTATAGCATCGCGCTACTTTGTGGATCCTTCAAAGATAAAAATGTCAACCCTGAAATATTGAACGGAATTATGTCGGAAGAAATCGTAGGCGGCACTGCGTCGCGTGAAGTGAAGTGGAAATTCGATGCCGGAAGGCTGGTGGAAAATGTGATGGCCGTGGCAGCGCTCAAGGCTCTGGAGAGCGGCGACACGTCGGCCATGGTGGGCGATGACGAGCGTGAGGCCCTGCGGAAGATCGCCGGGCTATCGGTGGGCATGGCGGCGCTGAAGCTGAGGCCCATGGCTGTGGATTTCGATGCGGGGGAGCTTACCATCACCCTGCGGCTGCGTTGCGAGGCTGATGCCGCCCCTGCATTCAGCTTTGTGGAGGCTGCCGTGGCCGAGCGAATGGCCGGAAATGAGCAGGAGTTTCTGCAACTGATGCAGTCGGCGCGTGCCGCCCTTATGGGGCGCCGGCACGTAATAGCCGCCCGCTACTGTTGCTGAACAAAAACAAAAAGAGAAGGCCGGAGGCACACTCAAACAGTGTGTCTCCGGCCCTCTTTGTAAGGGATTGTCTGTATTGGAGATTACTGGGCGATTTCAGCCACGGTCACGTGGACCATCAGCGCTTCACAGGGACCCACGCCGGCTGATTCGTTGCCGATCTCGCCATAGGCGTGCTCATAGGGGAGATAGAAATCGGCGGTTTCACCGAGATTCATCAGCGGCAGGATCGCGCGGAGCACGGGCTGTGTCGGTGCCGATACGTACATGGGGCGGGGCGTGGTGACGGAGTTGATCTCAGTGCCGTCGAGGTGGCTCAGGGTGTAGGTCACGTTGACGCGGTCGTTAGGCTTGAGATTGTCGCCGGTGCCGGGGGTGATCACGCGGGCATATATGCCGGGGGCCACTTCGCTGAAGTCGTCGGCAGCCTTGAGGCGGGCGGCATAGGCTTCGGCGGCGGCAATGTTGGCCTTGCCTGCTTCGGAGTTCACGGCCTCTTCTTTGGCACGGGCTTCGGCGCGCTCGGTCATCATGCGGTTATAGTTCTCAAACTCCTGACGCACCTGCATCAGTTCGTCCTGGCTGATGGAGTCGATGCGGAAGGCGGCCACGATGGCATTGACAAATGCGTCGCGGTTCACCCCTTCGTTCTTGGCCAGCTCCATGTAGGTCTGCAGGGCGGTGGCGCCGGCGTTGAAGCCGTAAATATAGCTCATGTCGGCAGTGTCGGTGCGCAGAGCGTCACGCATACCTCTGATGAACTCGCTCTTGTTGATCGGCTTGGGCAGGCCTGCGCCGACGGTCTGTGAGTTGAAGAATCCGCCGATGAAAGCGCCGTCGATAGCGGTGATGCTGTCGGCAAACGTTTTGGCCGAAGCCAGCGAGCGGTCGAGTTGTCCGGTCAATGTTTCGCCCGATACGGAGGTGGTGCCTGCGCTGTCGCCACACGAAGTGACGGTGCAGAGCAGTGTTGCGGCGGCCAGAGCCGCCATGCTGATTTTACGCATAGATGGTTTATAGTTTGTTTTTAGAGTATTTCGAGCAGTTCCACGTCAAACACAAGCACTGCGTCGGGACCGATCACTCCGCCGGCTCCGTTGGGTCCATAGGCCAGTGCCGAGGGAATGTGCAGGCGCCACTTGGAGCCTACGGGCATGAGCTGCAGGGCCTCGACCCAGCCGGGAATCACCTGGGTCACGCCGAAAGTGGCGGGCTCGCCGCGCTCCACAGAGTCATCGAACACGGTGCCGTCGATCAGGCGGCCGGTGTAGTGCACTTTGACGCGGTCGGTGGCTTTGGGGGTGGCGCCTTCACCCTGCTTGATCACTTCATATTGCAGGCCCGATTCGGTCACCTTGACTTCAGGACGCTTGGCGTTTTCGGTCAGGTAGGCTTCGCCGAGCTGACGGTTTTGTTCGCCCTGCTTGGCTGCTTCAGCCTGCTGGCGTTCCTGCATGGCGGTGAAGTAGCGGCGGATCTCTTCTTTGGCCTCGTCATAGGTCATTTTCAGCTCAGTGCCGGGAGTGAATACGGCTTCCACGCCGTCGGCAAAGTCTTTCACGTTGATGCTCTCGATGCCGGATGCGCGGAAGTTGTTACCCATGCTCAGGCCGAGTGCATAGCTTATACGGTCAAAATTTTGTTCGCTCATAAGTTAGTCTGAATTTTTGGTTATACTTAGTTTGTTGTTTTGAGGTTGCAAATTTACGGATTATTCCGTAGATAACAACAACTCACTCCTGAGTCGTGTTCTGTTCCTCCGGAAATTTGCGTAGATATTCCTCGAGTATATGACGTACGTTGAAGTAGTAGGCCGTCGGATCTTTCTCGCCCTTGGGCTGGAGATTGATGCGGTCATAGCATGGTGCCTCGAAGTCCTGGCTCTCGACCACGCGGCCGAGCAGGTTGACCACGTAGTATTCGTGTTGAGGATAGATCACGTACCATGCATTGTCAGGGTCGAGTCCGGTGCCGGTGCCGGCTATCGCTTCAAGCAGATGGTTGAGGCGGAACTGCCAGATGTTGGCCAGGTTGTTTTTCTGCTTCTCGCGCAGGGCATAGATCAGGAAGTTGATCTGGCGCAGATCGAAAGGATTGTCCTTGAGCGACATATCGGCATATTTTATGATGGAGTCGCACTCGGAGCGAGAGTGATGGCTTTTGTAATACAGTTCTTCGATCAGGCCGGCATAGGTCGAATGGCGGTAGGGGTTGAAATCTTCCTGAAATACGGCGCCGAGATAGAGGTGGCGGTAGTCATCGGCAGTCATCACGGTTTCATTGCGCTCATAGTCAGCCATGAGTTTCGGATAGTAGTAGCGTGAGTCAGGATTGGTGACTTCGGCGCGTATTTGCTCCATGTCGGGTTTAACCGGTTCGCGGAAAGCGCAGAGAGCCAGAGCCGCCACCAGCATCAGCGGGAGGAGTGATCGTCGTGATGGTTTCATGCAGTGAGTTGTGGTTGGACTTTAAAATGAAGTCGCGCGGGAACCGCAGTGCCCGCGCGACCGGATTGAAAACATTAGTTAGAGGCCGGAGATCAGAGGCGTGACAGCATCTTGCGTGTGCCGTCGGCCTGCACGGCGTAGATGGCTGCACCGCTGATGTTGATCGCCGAAGGAATGGTGAACGAGAGGAAGTTGGAGGCCCAGCGCACTTCGCCGTAGCTATCGTCGGCATTGATGGTGCGCACCTCGAAGGCCACGGCTTCCTTGCCGTTGCTGATCTTCACGCTGCGGCCCGACACGTTAGCTGCGATGGCGGCTGAGAGCTGTTTGTTCTGCTCGTAGGTGGTGTAGTGGCCCACGTCGCCCACGGTGGAGTAGCGATAGTCGTTTGTTGGGAAATCGGAGGTTGCACGGTCTTCGATATATTCTATCGCTGCAGCCTTGGGATATTGCGACATATGGGTCTTGGCTGCGGTGACCATGGGCTGGTTCACTATGTAGGACGCGCTACCATACTGATTGATGGTGACGTTGACGGGCTTGAAGAAGCCCCATGCATCGAAGAAGTCGGTGAGGTCTTCCTTAGCGGCATCGGAGCAGGCCTTGGCAAATTCGAGAGACTTGCGGCCCGGATCCGAGTATTCGTCGAGACCGACTTCACGCATCTTCTTGAACACGCGGGCAAAGAAGGTTTCGTCGCCCTTCACGCGGTGATAGTAGTTCCAGAGCTGCCAGTTCATGCGCATATGGATTTCGGTATCTTCACCCTGATAGAGGCTGGGATCATTCCAGTTGAACTCAACCCAGCTCTGGTTGCGTTCGTAGCGGTATTCCGAGCGATACATCAAGCCTTTGCCGCGGCTCTTGTATTTGCCGAAGCGATAGAGCACGTAGTTGGAGAAGAGGTTGTTGGAGCTTTCGGTGGTCGACATCCAGTTGATGGCCATCTGGTTGACGTGGCCCATCTCGTGAGAGGGACCCCATGCGTTGTCCTCGGCCGACATCAGCTTGTCATATTCCAGAATGTTGCCCAGATAGGTGTAGAGGAAGCCCATGCGGTAGTTTGACGCCCACATGTAGGAGCCTTCCATCGACACGCCCATCAGGTGGTTGTTCCACTGTGAGGGACGCACGTCGTCGATGCCCATGAAGTCCTGCTGCCACTTCACGATCTGGTCCCAGGTCTCGATGGCATTGACCATGGAGCTGCATTCCAGTTTGTTGCGGTGGAACATAAACATCATTCGGTCACCTTTGACCACGAAGTACTTATGGGTGGCCTTAGCCATGATCTTGCGATACATTGCGTCGGTCTTGTGTTCCTTCAGGTCGAAGTAACCGGCCAGACGTCCGTTGTCGCCGGCAGGTACGTGTACCTTGATCTTCGGCGAGGAAGGATCGGCGGTGTACATGAAGAAGAGCTGACCGTCAGATGTCATCTCCAGAATGTTGACACCTTCGGAAAGCATATAGGTGGGACCGCTGGAGTTGGGTATGCAGTAGTCATTTGAGCCTGCGGCGGGTTTGTTTTCGCCAACACACATCACCGACACGTCATGGCCGTGGGTAGGACCTACGCAGACAACCAGCTTCTGGCCGGCAGTCACGTGTATGCCCATCGGGTTGTCGAGGTTGCTGTAGATCTTGGTCATCAGCTTGGACGCCCACTCTTCGGGGTTGGAGTAGGCTTCATATTCGTGGATACGGAATAGCTTTTCGATCGGATCGTAGGAGTCGGTGCGGATCATATTGGCCAGATCCTTGAAGAAGTCGTTGCTCAGAGCTTCGATCTCAGCATCGCCCACGCCGGGTTTCAGTTCGGTGCAGGTCAGGTCGGTAAACACGTTGAGCAGCTCGCGGTTGATGGCCTTGTCGTTGTTTTTGCGCCAGAACTGCATTTCGGCACATGAAGCGAAGCCGCCAACGCCGGAATAAACCGAGAATTTGACGCCTGTAGCCTTGACGCTCTCAGGGAGGTTGACGCGTGACACGGAAGCCTTCTGGCCGAAGTCATATTCTCCAACCTGAGTATAGTTCTTGCGGTTTGCGTCGGTCGATACCTCGATGGTCACCTTGCCGAACGAGCCGTTGCCGCCGCCTTCGCGGGGCACGTAGTCGATATAGTCCAGCGATTCGGTTCCTGCCAGGTAATACTCCAGGGTTACGGGATAGCGGTTGGGTGTGCCCCAATTGGAGTGATACATGGTCGTGGGGTTATCGTCATAGCTGTACTCGAAATTGCCGCTGCCGTTTTGCACGGAGCTGGCGTGTCCGCCGAGCACCTTGATACGGAAGTCACCCTCGACCTCCACGTCGTTGATACCGAACTGTGTTACTTCGATGTTGAAGTCGCGGGTGAGGCTGCTCACCTTGACTGTGGCTGTGCGTTTGGCTCCGGTGTTAGCCTTCACGTTGATGGTGAGGGTGGCCACTCCGTCGTTGGTTGAGCCTTGCACAGCAGTGATCCAGTTCACGTCATAGTCTACGGTCCACTGGGTTTTAGGGAGAGTGGTGTAGATGGTGATGTCAATTTTGCCGCCGTCTTTCGACACGGATTTGCGCAGGTCGTTTTCATCGATCCTGAAGTTGGACACGACGGTTGAGCCTCCGCCATTGTCGGGGCCGTCGTCCTTACAGCTTGTCAGTCCCGGCAGCGCGCAGAGCGTCATCAGGACCATAAGCCAGTTCAGAAGTGATTTTTTCATCATAAGGAATATGGGATAATGATTTTTTATTTTTTTTCGTATTCTGCTAACGCAAAATTAGCCTAAAAATTGCATTCAGGCAAGTTTTTCAGAATGAAAGGCCGATTCGCAGCGTTATGCCGAAACCGGTGCCGTCTGATCTATATGGTTTGGCAAATGCCGGACGCGAGTAGCGTGACATGAGCTGAGGACCAACCTCGCCGATCAGCCCCAGACGTTCGCCTAATGGAATGCGCACTGCGGCAGTGAGGCTGGCCATGAAGCCTGTGCCCGGTTTGCCGGTGATCACGGCACCGAGGCGGGCACCGATGTGGGGATAGATCCTGTTGATGGCAGAGGGGAAAAATATGCGGCCCTCGGCATATACCGGCACCATGGTTCGTTTGTTGCTAACGTCGTGGATCAGTCCCAGACCGGCACCGATGAAGTGGCGTTCGGTGATCATGGCGCCATGTGTGGTGCAGGCTCCGAACGCTGCTGAGCCAAACGGGCCGTTGGCGTAGACTTCAAGCAAGGCGTTGCCGGAGTAGCCCAGCGGGGGCAGTGCGTTGTGTCGGCTTGTGATCACTGCTGTGTCCTTTGGAGCTATGGCATAGTCGGTAATCACATTCTGGGCGCATGCTCCGATGGCTGCTACCACTGACAATATTACTGTAAACAGGTATCTTTTCATCTTATGATTGGCTGATTTTTGGCATGCAAACTTAACAAAAAACGACGAAACCTCCAAATTGTTGCAAAAAGTGCATGGAAAC
>CAZKRV010000052.1:1287-12097 GCA_964555345.1 uncultured Bacteroides sp. | reverse complement strand
GACACAAGGATTTTCAGTCCTTTGCTCTACCAACTGAGCTATGGCACCTTGTTTGTTTCAACGCTGCAAAGGTAGGGACTATTTTTGGATTGTGCAAATGTTTTGGGAATTATTTTTAAAAGTTTTTTGCAATGCTCTGATATATTGCTAATTAAAAATAGCGAATAATAGTTCGCGTAGAAGGTCATATTCGTTGCTGCGGGATCCAATGCCTTTACTGCGGGTATCAAAGCGGCGAATTGCGGATATGGCATTGATGATCTGTCGAGCGGTGTAGGAGCGTAGTCCGTTTTTATAGTTGGTGAGTTGGCTGGCATATCGTGATCCTGTTGCTTCCATCAGGGAGCGGTCGGTTGTGTCGGGAGCATAACGACAAAGCAACAATTTCGAGAAGTATCCGAAGAGGGCTATTCCAGTCATTATTGCTGGATTTTGTTTCGGATTGGAGCGGAAGTATTCAGCTATGCGGTATGCGGAAGCCATGTCTCTGCGTGATATGGCATCTATAAGTTCAAAGTTATTGAAATCTTTGCTTACGCCGATCAGTTTCTCGACTACGGCAGGTGTTACCATTGCACCTTTAGGAAGCGCTACGGTGATTTTGTTTACTTCGTTGCTGATGCGGCTCAAGTCCGGACCAATGTGGTCTACGAGCATGGCCAGCGCTTTTGGCTCAATGTTCAGGCCTCCATTACTGATGAATTTTTGTATAACAGGTCCTGTTTGATTCTCTTTAAGTTTTTTCGATTCAAAAAATATGGCTCTTGATGCTTGTGCGGCTTTGATGAACTTTGATCCTTTGATGTTTTCGCCGCGCGATGCCACTACTAATACTGTTTGTGGGGACGGTTTGGCGGCATAGGCCGACAGTTTGTCCATGAATGCCGCGGGAACGCTTTGTGTTTCTTTGAGGATTACAACTTGTCGCTCGGCCATCATTGGATATCTTAAACACGCGTCTACCACCATGTCTGGAGAAGTTTCCGGTGCATAGATCACGTATAGGTTAAAATCGCGTTCTGATTCCGGTATGAGATTTTCAAAGTCGGTGATCAGTTGGTCGATATAGTAACCTTCGGCACCGTGCAACACATAGAGTGGGGCAGGGGTGCCATTTCGAAGCTGAGTTCTTATGCCATCGAATGTGGCGACCGGTTGTGAGGCCATGTGGAGTTTTTTTCGTAAATTTGCCGATAAAATTACGTATTTTTCTTGAATAACTCAATATTTGTACCACTTAATTTGCCGTCAAGGCTACTTAAACTGGGGAGAAACGCCTCGGGACAACTTGTCGTGTATGATTCCTTAAGGCATAAATGGCTGGTGTTGACTCCGGAGGAATGGGTGCGCCAACATATTGTCGCTCATCTTGTCTCGGACCTTGGTTATCCTGCGTCACTGATGGCAAATGAAGTGGGACTGAAACTGAATGGGCTTCAACGTCGGTGTGATACGGTGGTGTGGAGAGCGGGGGCTATCAGTCCGCTTATGATTGTGGAGTATAAAGCTCCTGGAGTTAATGTGACCCAACAGGTCTTTGATCAGATTGCGCGTTATAATATGGTGTTGCGAGCTGCGTGTTTACTCGTGACAAACGGTATGACTCATTATTGTTGTGTGACAGGAAAGGACGGGAGTGTAAGTCGTTATCTCGATCACATACCCAGCTACAAAGAATTATTGTCTCTATGACGCCACAAATAGCAGAAGTGCCGATGCTAGCATGACAAGCGATGTCAGGGCCAGCAGTTGTGTGCAATGTTTCGCATTAACCTTATTCCTGAACAGGATCAGCATTCCAACTAAGATCAGGATCCAAATTGGTAGTGATTCCTGTTTGCCGAGCAATAATATTGCAGCTATTCCGGATAATTCATATAACCACGCAGTCGCACGTCGACCAATTATAGTGCACAGAGTGTGCTTCCCGGTCTTCCGATCTTCGTCCATATCGCGATAGTTATTACACATCAGTACCATTGCTCCGAGTAGGCCCATTGCCAGCGAGCCGAGAAATACATGAGTAGTAAAAACGTGAGTCTGTATATAAAATGTGAGATTTACAGGCGCTATGCCGAAAAATATCATTACAGCGACTTCCCCCAGAGCATGATGCGAGAGAGGGTAGGGACCGGCTGAATAGGCGAGTGCTCCGAGAGCGATGACGATTCCTGCAGGTAACAGCCACCAGCCACCGAACCATATCAGCGAACAACCGATGATGCACGCAGTCGCCAGTGTGATAAGTGTGGCCCGTAACATGGCTTGGGGAGAGATATCGCCACAACTTACGCCACGTCGCGGGCCATTGCGGTCCGATGTGTCAAATCCGGCTTTGTAGTCAAAATATTCGTTGGCGAAGTTTGATGCGATCTGCGCTAATATTGCAAAAAGCAGACAGAGTGCTGCGGGGAGCGGCGCGAAAGACTCGTAATGCCATGCATATGCGCATCCGGCCACCACTCCGGCCACCGACACAGGTAGCGTCCGCAGACGCATTGCTTCAATCCACGGTGGCGTCATCTTCTTCGGAATATGTCTGGTAAAGGAAGTCGTTGTATGGGAATCTGGTCAAATGCACTTCCTTGGCCGCTTCATAGATCTTCTTTTTCAACTCTTCGATGTTGGTCTGCTCTTTTGCCGATATAAAGACGCAATTACCTCCGAGTTTAGCCATATAGCTCTCTTTGAGTTCTGGAAGCGATACATTTTCTTTTGTGCGGGGAGTCAGATCATCGTCATCTTTGGGGGTGAATGAGAAAGCGTCAATCTTGTTGAACACAACTATCATCGGCTTCTCAGCTGCGCCACACACATCAGCTAATGTTTTGTTGACTACTTCCATCTGTTCCTCCCATTGCGGATGGGAGATGTCTACCACATGAAGTAATACATCGGCGTCTCTAACTTCATCAAGCGTGGACTTGAATGAGTCGACCAGATGAGTCGGCAGTTTGCGTATGAAGCCGACCGTATCGGTAAGTAGCAAGGGGAGGTTCTCGATAGTCACCTTGCGTACTGTGGTGTCAAGAGTGGCAAACAGTTTGTTTTCTGCAAATACGTCACTTTTGCTTATCAGATTCATCAATGTGGATTTACCGACGTTGGTATAGCCCACAAGTGCCACTCGCGTGAGTTTACCACGGTTTTTGCGCTGTATCGACTTTTGTTTGTCGATGTCTTCAAGCTCCTTTTTCAGGCGCGAGATGCGGTCGAGAATTATTCGGCGGTCAGTTTCTATCTGTGTTTCACCGGGACCACGCATACCGATACCACCGCGCTGGCGTTCCAAATGTGTCCACATTCGGGTCAGTCGCGGCAGCAGGTACTGGTACTGAGCCAATTCGACTTGAGTCTTTGCGTTGGCCGTCTGCGCGCGTTTTGCGAATATGTCGAGAATCAGTGTGGTACGATCCAGAATCTTCACCTGAAGCTCACGCTCTATATTACTTACCTGCTTGGTTGATAAGTCATCATCGAAGATCACCATGCCAATCTCATTTTCTTGCACGTAATTCTTTATCTCTTCGAGTTTACCTTTGCCAACGTAGGTGCGAGGATTCGGATAGTCCACCTTCTGTGTGAAACGGTGTACGGTGTCAGCTCCGGCCGTGTCGGCAAGAAATGCTAACTCGTCCAAATATTCGTTGGTTTTTTGTTCGGGTTGCGACGGAGTGATCAGGCCCACAAGTACGGCCTTTTCCGTTATCTCTTTATTTATGATAAGATCTTTCATACTTGAATGCAAATTTAACTAAAAAACGTGAAATGCACCCGTTCAGTTCATATAAAATTCATCAGCGTCGGTATTTGCTACCTATCCATGTGGCCCGCTTCCAGAGCCACTCAAATGGTCCCTGAGTATGATGGCTAAGCCATATGCGGCTGAATATGAGCTGTACGATGAAGATGCCCACACCGATTAATAATGAGATTGTGGCACCGACTGAATTCCACAAGTCTAAGCCCCAGTGATAGTATATCGCAACGCCTATGATTGATTGACATATATAATTAGTTAGACTCATTCGCCCGTAAGGGGTTATGAAATTCTGTATTCTATAGCCTTGGGGGCCTTTGTGAAACCACAAAATCATGAAGCACGACACAAGTATGGTCATGAAAGCAAAGTTATAGACCATTGGAACTGCAATGCCATAATAAGACCGGATTGTGATGTTTTCTATCAGCGGACTTACATAGTTACTCAACACGTAGAGAGGTATGGCTGCGACAATAGCTACAAGTAGTGTGTGTTTCCAAAAACGGCGACTGCGTGCTGAATCCATGAAGAGTTCAAGGCGACCGACAAGCATACCGAATAGAAACAGTGCTGGAGTCTGGAATAGACGACCAGCCTCAATCTGCCATACGTTGCTATACATTTGGCCATTGCCAATATTGTTGGCCAGCGTAGCAAAGAAACCATCGTTACGTCCTACCGCTTCAGCCGATGCGGCATACTTTACAAACAGCGAATTAGTATCTATATATTCCGGATTCAACAGTGCATATATGATTTTCCCCCAGCAATATGGCTGAAGCATCAGCAATGCGGCTACGATCACCACAGTGCGGTTGCTCCACGACGAAGCAGGAATCAGTATAAGGCCACATACCGCATATAAGAGAAGAATGTCACCATTATAGAACAGTGCGTGAAACTGAGAGAATGCAACCAATACAAGCATACGCCATGCAAACCTTGCTCTGAAATCGCAACCACGGCGCCGGGCGTTGCGCATCTGTATGTAAAAGCTGAATCCAAATAGAAGCGAGAACGTGGCATAAGCCTTGCCTGCAAAAATGAAATATACAATCTCCAGTACTTTGCCATTAATAGCTGCGAGCCATGAGGGTTCGTTTATGCTACTCCAAAAGATGTTATAATGCTCAAGGTTATGAAGCAATACTATGGCGAGTAGGGCAAAGCCACGCAGAGCATCAACTGAAGCAAGTCTTTGAGTATTGTTTTTTATGGCAGACATTTATGGTTAATTAGATTTGGAGCTATTTGATTATTCAAATAAAAATCCGTGTGCCCGACATAGAAAAGTGGAGCACACGGATTATATTGTTTATTACGATCAGAACAGCCACGCAGCCGTTACAGTCCAGCAGTTGGACCGGCCGTTGGAGCCTGGTATGCCATTGATATCCTGACCAACGAATCGCAGGGTTTTAGTCATACCCAGGCCATATGAGGCACCGATTTCAAGATGTTTGACAATGCGTATGCCGATACCGAAATCCCAGATGCAGTCAAAATTCTTTTTCTTATAATCCTTTACGATGTTGCGCGAAAGATTGAATGCGAAGTCTGGACCGGTGAAGATGTAGGGCATTACGATATTGCTGATGGCTGGCAGAGCCAGATTATAGCGCAGATGCACGGGA
This sequence comes from uncultured Bacteroides sp., assembly GCA_964555345.1. Taxonomy (GTDB): domain Bacteria; phylum Bacteroidota; class Bacteroidia; order Bacteroidales; family Muribaculaceae; genus UBA3263. The sequence continues at coordinate 6,700 of CAZKRV010000052.1, read as the reverse complement.
ATATCAAGGTAATTGTCATTGAGTGTAGTCGAAATTTCCTTGTTGATGTCTGCCGGGTCGGAACTTGCGGTGAGCACTTCGGAGGAGCGGCGCACATACATGAGCGACACATCTGCACCGATGTTAACAATTGGAATTGTGAACTGTGCGGTTACGCCGCCGGTGAAGCCTGCGCGGTTGTCTGACGAGAAAGCGTCTTTGCTCATCGACATTTTGTTGATGTCAACACCGGCTTTGATACCGAATTTGAAGAGGTCGGAAGCCGAGGCGGGAACTGCGGCTGCAATCACCATGGCTGCTGCTACGGCGATGCGGTGTAGTTTTTTCATCATAGCTGAAATGAATTGGGGTTAGAGGGTTTATTTTGGTTAAGTATTATTTTGCGGGTACTTTGAGGCGCTGACCGATCTGTATTTTCGATTTTGCGTTCAGTCCATTAAGTTTCTGCAGTTTTTCGACTGTAGTGCCGTATTTTTGCGAGATTTTCCAGAGAGTTTCGCCTTTCTGCACCTTGTGGGTTGTGGTTTTGGGGGCCGGTGTAGCAGCCTTAGACTTCGGAGCCGGTGCCGGTTCTATGTCAGTAGCAGTCTGCTCTTCAACTTCCACAACAGTTGAAACGGTATCTGTGGCGCACGACGAGGAATCAACCGCAGGAGTTTCTGGTGCGGCAACATAGGTGACGATTTTCAGGCTTTGTCCACGTCTAAGTTTGGTTGTGTTTAAACCATTCCATTTTTTGATATTTTCAGTACTTACCCCATACTGCTGGGCAATCTTACTGAGAGTTTCACCTCGTTTTACCTTGTGCCATTTCACAGATTCCGTAGTTCCGGCTGTACTTCCTCCGATCTCTACTACAGGTCTGCGCGAGGGAGTGGATTGCGCGAGCGAACCGATAGAGTCTTCACTGAGAAGATAGGCATAGATCAATTGTGCAGGGAGTCGGAGCGGGTAGGGACGAAGATCCCCCGGTATAACATCTTTACGGTACTGAGGATTGAGCATGCGTAGTTCCTCAACCGGTAGGTTCAAAACTTCTGATACATGACGCAGTTCTATTCGTGAATGCACGTGTACAGTATCGGTTACAATGGGTCGACGTGCCAGTGCAGGGCTGATGCCATGATCGGCATAATAGGTCATGGCATAGTTAGCAGCTATGAATCCGGGCACGTATCCGCGGGTTTCTTGAGGAAGAAAATAATATATGTCCCAATAGTCCTTTGGATTCTGCTCTGAAGCTCCGGCTCTAAGCAGAGCCTTGTTGATATTGCCAGGGCCGCAGTTATAAGCTGCGATTGCCAGACTCCAATCATGATAAGTATCATAAAGTTGCTTGAGATACTTTGCCGCCATTTCAGACGAGCGAATCGGGTCACGGCGTTCATCAACAAGTGTGTTGATCTCCATACCGAGGCCGCGTCCGGTAGCGAGCATGAACTGCCATAGACCGGTGGCACCGGCTCGGCTTACCGCATCGGGATTAAGCGCAGATTCAATGATAGGGAGGTAACGCAACTCCAGTGGAAGCCCTTCGCGTTCAAGCGCCTCTTCAAATATCGGCATATAGTATAAGCTCATGCCGAGCATGGTTTCAACGAGCGAACGCCTCCTGTTTACATAGAGATCAATATGTGAGCGGACCACCTGATTAAATGGCATCTCTATAGTGGTCGGCATAGCTGCCAGACGCGATGTCACGACTTCATCTGTGGCAACGACAGGTGATGTCACCACAGTGTCCAGCATCGTATAGTTCTGCAGATACCAATTCTTCATCATACGATGTACGTCTGTCTGGTAGCTTTCCGGAAAGACTATCGCAGTGTCGGTAATCTGAGTGTTAAGATCAAGTATATTGGCCGCAGGTCTGGCATGCGTACATAAGGAAGCAGTCAGTAGTGCAGCGGAACTTATCAGTATTTTAATCGGATTCATTGGCAATTACATAATGGCTAAAAAGTGAATGCCCATTGCAAACCGACACCCGGCATCTTGTTGCGCGAGTCCGGTATAACGGCCGGTGCCCAATCGAGGCTAAGGTCGGGCGATATGTCAAAGTGAGCGAGTGACGCGTCCACGTATGCATCTACCATCGCTACCAAGTAAACCCCTATCATGCTAATTATGCAGAGATCACGATTGCGGCGGTAGAAATTTTTTCTTGATTTGAACACATTTTCGAGCCACGCACGGTTGAGGTCTGATTCCTTTATGCCGGGGGCGAAAAAGTTCATGTAGCTTTTGGTGTCCGGGTCATTGTCCATTAGATCGCGATATGCCGTGGTATAGTCCGTCAGCATCTCATTGTTCCATGATGTGGCATACGCCAGACCCATATATGCGCCTACAACTATGGGTAGTTTCCAATATCTGCGATTATAAATCTGACCAAGCCCCGGACAAAGAGCTGCAAGCCATACGGCACGGGTCGGATCTGGATTGAATTCACGTACTCTCATGCCGGCAGGTTCCGTGGTGAGCGATATTGAGTCACCGGTCAGCTCCACCTGTGCACGCTTCAAGTGCATGACCACAGTGTCGGTCACTTCTTCTGTTGCAAGATCCTGAGCCATGGCTACTGCGGGGGCCACGGCCAGCACTAATGCTGTGAGAATCAATCGGAGTGACTTCATGTGATGCTATCAGGTGATTCAGGAGTTAGCCTTGATGGTGTCAAACAAAGAGATCAGTTTTTCCAGTTCCTCTTCGTTGCGAAACGGAAATGTGATCTTGCCTCGTCCGTCTTTATTGCATGAGAACTGCACGCGGGTGTGGAATGCGGCCGACAAATGTTTCTTCAACGAATCAAATTCTCCGGCAGCCCGATTGTTGCCCGCAGTGCGTGGCATCGGCGCAGCACCGGGGAATTCTCCCTTTTCTGCTTGCTCACGATACAGCTTTGCCAGCTCCTCAACTTTGCGCACCGATAGCCCTTGCTCAATAATCTCACCATACAGACGCAGTTGCAGCTGTGGGTGTTCCAGCGAGAGCAGTGCGCGGGCATGTCCCATATCAAGTTGTTTGTCACGAAGTCCGAGCTGCACCTCTGCCGGCAGTCTGAGCAGACGCAGGAAGTTGGCTATCGTCGTCCGGTTTTTGCCTATGCGTTCGCTAAGTCGCTCCTGTGTGAGGGAATATTGGTCGATCAGCTTTTTGAACGTGAGAGCAATCTCTATTGCATTAAGATCCTCGCGCTGAATGTTCTCGATCAGTGCCATCTCAGTCAGTTCGGCCTCGTTGGCAGTGCGGATATATGCCGGTACAGATGCTAATCCGGCGATCTTGGCCGCACGGTAGCGTCGTTCACCAGCTATTATCTGGTAGCTTGCCGGTCCGGTTTTTCGGAGCGATAGAGGTTGAATTATGCCGAGTTCCCTGATTGAGGAAGCGAGTTCCTCCAAAGTTTCCTGATCGAAAAATGAGCGGGGCTGATCCGGGTTTGGAGTTATCTGGTCAAGTGGAATTTCGTTGATTGCTGTTGATCCACTTGCGGGCACGTCGTCCATCGAGATGAGCGAATCCAGTCCCCTGCCGAGTGCATTGCGTTTAATTGCCATAGTCCGGGATACTGATTATTTGTTTTTCTTGATGATTTCGCGTGCAAGCTGCTGATGACTAGTAGCGCCGCGCGATGCAGGATCATAGATAATTGCCGGTATACCGTGGCTCGGAGCTTCGCTGAGCCTGATATTGCGTGGAATCACGGAATCAAACACCATATCGCCGAAGTGTCCCTTAAGCTCCTCATAAATCTGATTGGCAAGACGTAGTCTGGCATCATACATGGTCAGCAGAAATCCTTCGATTTCCAGCGTCGGATTCAGCTTGGATTTGATTATGCGGATTGTGTTGAGCAATTTGCTGATGCCTTCAAGAGCAAAATATTCGGCCTGAACCGGAATTATGACCGAATGAGCCGCGGTCAGGGCATTGACAGTGATGAGTCCCAGTGACGGGGAGCAGTCTATCAAAATATAGTCATAGTCGGCTTTGACCGATTCCAGCGCACGCTTCATCACCGATTCGCGATCCTGTTTGCCAACAAGTTCAAGTTCGGCACCGGCGAGGTCAATGCGTGACCCGAGCAGATCAAGTCCATCTATGCATGTGTGGACCTGTGATCCTGCCACCGGATACTCGTCAACCAGACACTCATAGATTGAAGAGGTCATTGTGCGGGGATCGATTCCGTAGCCTGATGTGGCGTTGGCCTGAGGGTCGGCATCAACAATCAGCACTTTCTTGCCCTCGGTGGCAAGTGAAGCTGCCAGATTGATGGTAGTGGTGGTTTTGCCCACTCCTCCCTTTTGGTTTGCTATAGCTATGATTTTTCCCATATGTATGGTTATTCTACTCTTGTTTAAGCCCCCAAAGTTACGCAAAAAACTTTAGATTCCCTCCACAATTCAAGATAAAATTGTAATTTTGCACACAATCCACCTAAACAATATTATTGATTTCATATGGCACCTGTGAGTTATCTCCAGATAGAAAACCTGACCAAGAGCTATGGAGACCGTCTGCTATTTGCAGACGTGACTTTTGGCGTAAATCAGGGAGATAAAATTGGTATTATCGCTAAAAACGGCACCGGAAAGACTACTATGCTCCGCATAATATCCGGCCTTGAGAGTCCTGATTCTGGAACTGTAACCTATCGCGGAGGCCTTAAAGTGGCTATGGTGGAGCAGAAGCCACATTTCGGCAATGATGATGCGACTGCTGTCAGCGCGTGTGCGCCTCATGATCCCGACACTGCCGCACGCATGCTTTCTCAGCTTGGCATAGCAGATCCGGAAATGAAAATCGCACTTATGAGCGGTGGCCAGCAAAAGAGGGTGGCGATAGCTCGTGCCCTTTTGTCGGAACCTGATCTGCTTATTCTAGACGAGCCGACCAATCATCTTGATATTGCAGTGATCGAGTGGCTCGAAACAAGGCTAAGACGCTCTCGATCCACTCTGCTGCTGGTGACTCATGATAGATATTTCCTTGATAGAATATGCAATAAGATCATTGAGATAGATATGGCCGGAATATTTACCTATCAAGGTAATTATGATGAGTATCTGCGTCGTCGTGCCGAACGCATAAATGCACTGACCGGAGAACTGGCCAAAGTGCGCAATACTCTGCGCCGCGAACAGGAGTGGATGAGCCGTCAGCCTCAGGCCCGTGCTGGCAAAGCCAAATTCCGTATTGATGCATTTCACGAGCTGAAGCGTCGTTCACAGGTCGATCTTTCCGAACGTAAGGTCAGCCTTGATGTGAAGTCAAGTTATATCGGTTCTAAGATCTTTGTCGCTGACGGCATTACAAAACGATACGGTGACAAATTACTCGTTGACGGCTTTACCTATGATTTCGCTCGCTATGACAAGGTGGGTATCGTTGGCCCGAATGGTGTCGG
>CAZKRV010000052.1:0-1187 GCA_964555345.1 uncultured Bacteroides sp. | reverse complement strand
ACACTGAGTGGCGGAGAACTGGCACGTCTGCATTTGGCTGCCGTACTCATGCGGAGTCCCAACTTCCTGATACTTGACGAGCCGACCAACGATCTTGATATAGTGACTCTCGGTCTGCTTGAGGAATATCTTGCAGATTTCAAAGGTTGTGCCCTGATCGTGAGCCATGACCGCTTTTTCCTTGACACGATTGTCGATCATCTGTTTGTATTTACCGGTGAAGGTGTCATTAAGGACTTCCCGGGTAATTACAGTGATTATCGTGCTTTTAAGGAGGAGCAGGAGGCTCAAGTTGCGATCCCTGCTGTCAAGAAAGAGAAACCGGCTGCGTCTGCTCCGAATCCGTCGCGTCCGCGCAAACTGACATTTAAAGAGAAAAAGCAGATGGAGGCTTTGGAGCAGGAAATAGAGGCTCTTACGTCTGAAAAAATTAAACTTGAGTCCATTTTCTCAGGTGCAGATCCTGATGCAGACATTGATGCTGCCTCCCGACGCTATACCGAAGTAACGAACAGGCTTGACGAGGCTGAATTGCAATGGCTCGAACTTTCTGAAATAGGTTAATTATGTGTGAACCCGTTGAGCTGATACAGCCTGATGGTGCTTATAATGATATTCTCCGGATATATCTTGATTCCTTTCCACCTGAAGAACGCCGTCCGTTTGAACAGATAGCCGATGGTCAATTGCCACTGCGTCTACTTGCTGTCATGCGTGGTGGTTACGTTGTCGGAATGTTGACTTATTGGGACTTCAATACTTTCCGATATGTGGAGCATTTTGCCATCGAATCAGAGATGCGCGGTAAAAATATAGGAACTTTGGCCATGAGCCTCTTCCTGGAACAATCCCCTGTCCCCGTGGTCCTTGAAGTGGAGCGGCCGGAGAGTGGAGAGTTTGCGGTGAGGCGCATAAGATTTTATGAGCGACTGGGATTTCATGCCCTTGCAGACTATGATTACATTCAGCCTCCTTATGCTGAAGGATTGTCTGAAGTACCACTCCTTTTGATGAGTACAGATCCGAGTATTGATCCGGGATTAATCGCTTCGGTTCTCCATCATGAAGTGTATGGTGTAAAATAACGAAAAGCGCCGAGAGTTATCATAACTCTCGGCGCCTGTTTTAAGGCTTTTGCTTGGTCGGGGTGACAAGATTCGAACTTGCGACCACACGCCCCCCAGACG
>CAZKRV010000051.1:0-12401 GCA_964555345.1 uncultured Bacteroides sp. | reverse complement strand
AGCCCGAAGAAGGCGAGGTTTATACCGGCAAGGTCATGACCATTCAGGACTTCGGTGCATTCGTGCAGTTCATGCCTAACCGTGACGGCCTGCTCCACATCTCGGAGATCTCATGGGACCGTCTGCCCGACATGGAGTCATCAGGCATCAAGGAAGGCGATGAAGTGACCGTGAAACTCATCGAAATCGACAAAAAGACCGGCAAATACCGCCTGAGCATGCGTGCGCTTCAGCCCAAACCCGAAGGCTATGTTGAACGCGAACGCCAGCCCCGTCGTCCCCGCGAAGACGGCGAACGCTCACCCCGCCGTGACCGCGGCGACCGTGGCGAACGCTCGCCCCGTCGCCCCCGCGAAGATCGCCACTGATCCACGCACCACAGACTGACAGAAATACTGACGCCGGGCCTCCACACACCAAGCTGGAGATCCGGCGTCAAAACTTTTTGCGCCCGACGGTGGTTTAAATATTACTATAACACTGTTCACTATGACGCAATTCACCACTACACAATTTACAACCCAAACGCTCCAGGCACTTGATTTCAGGCCTGTGACAACGGCAGATCTGCCGCTGGTGGCACACTACCTGGCGCAGACCGACAGCCGCACGTGTGACTACACGATCGGCGGCATATATCTATGGATAGACGTTTTCAACTATGAAATCTCCGAGGCTGACGATATACTCCTGATCCGCGGCCGACAGGAAAACGACCTGACACTCCCCGCATTTTCACTGCCCCTTGGCCCTGAAGAAAGCGTGGGCCACGCCGTCAGACTCCTGGCCGAACACCATCACCCGCTGCGGTTCAGCGCCATACCTGAAGACCGTCTCCACCTATTTGCCGAAGTAGGCTGCACCCATGTAAGTGAACTGGGACCTGACTGGAGCGACTATATATATTCAATGGACTCCATGGCCACTCTGGCCGGCAATGCCATGAAGCGCAAGCGCAACCACGTCAATCGGTTCATGACCGACAATCCATCTTACCGATTTGTAGAACTCGACCCTGAACGCTGCCGCGCTCTGCTTGCCTCCGTGGGCCATGACGGATCCATGCTCGGTTCAGCTGAATTCGCGGCCGTAGACAATATGCTCGCCGACTGGGACTCATTCCGACCCTATCTCCACGGACGCATGCTACTCGACGAATCGGGCCGCACGGTCGCTTTCACCGTGTGTGAGGTCAAGGACGACACTCTTCATGTCCATATAGAAAAAGCCGACCACTCCGTGAGCGGATCGGGTGAAACTGTGGCACATCTGCTTTGCAAGGAAATGAAATCGCTCTATCCGCAGCTGACATATGTCAACCGTCAGGACAACGCCGGCGACGAGGGTCTGCGCACTGCCAAAGAGAGCTGGCGCCCACTTCGACTGCTCCCAAAATATAACGTTACATATTAAGACTCAATAAGGTAGCATCAAAGCACAAAAAAAATTATCCGTCATCACGACGAATAATCTTCTTACCTTAAATCTAATACCATGAAAAACTGGTGCAAAGGTAAGCATAAATTCCGACCCGGCAATAAAATCGCTGCCGGGTCGCATTATTTTTAACTATTTTTAACTCAGTATCGCATCGATTACCCGACGGTCATTGGAGAGGCGGGGTATCTTACGCTGACCGCCTAACTTTCCTGTTGAAGCAAGCCAGCGGCTGAAAGTACCGGTTGGCACCGAATGCAATTCAAGCTGAGCCAGAAATATGTTGCCTGCGCGTTTGGCGGCATAATCGGAATTTTCATCACAGAGATGACGGTCAAGCGTAGCGGCAAACTCCTGAAGCGAGCGTGGCGGCTTTGAAAACTCTACAGCCCACTCATGATGTCCCTTGGTGCGACATGAGGTGTAAACCGGCGCAGCCGTGTAGTCAGCTACGGAGCACCCCAGTTCACGACATGTGCGGGTGATCGCGGCATCGGCGTTGTGCACCATCAGCTCCTCGCCGAATGCATTGATAAACGACTTGGTGCGCCCTGCCACAGTGATGCGCAGCGGCTCCACGGACTCTATTCGCACGGTGTCGCCGAGCGGATAGCGCCACAAGCCATTGCCGGAAGTGATGGTCAGGGCATAGACACGCCCCTGCTCCACCTCCCAGCAGGGCACCGGGCGGGCATCGGGATTGTCAATCGGCGTAAATTCAAAAAACACACCGCAGTCGGTCAGCAGCAGCATGGCGCTGGTGTCGGCACTGTCGCGCACGGCAAAGAATCCCTCCGACGCATTATAGGTCTCGTGATAGTTCATGCGCGAGGGATCGATGATAGCATCATACTGCTCACGATAGGGACCAAACGATATGCCTCCGTGGAAAAAGACTTCGAGATTTGGCCACACTTCATGTATCTCCTTGGCTCCGGTGCGCGCGAGCACTCCGCGGAGCACCGTGAGAAACCACGATGGCACACCCGACAGGTTAGTCACATTGCGGACTGAAGCCTCACTGACCAAGGCCGGCAGCTTCACACTCCAGTCTTCCATCAGCGCGGTCGAGCGTGAGGGCACCCTCATCATCTCCACCAGCGGACCGACTGACTGGATCAGGTGAGCCGACAGATCGCCCACACGCACATGGCGCGGCAGATCGGTCAGCGCCGTGGCGAAACTTCCGCCGAGAATCAGCCCCTTTCCTGCAAACATACGCGACTCCGGGTGCATGTGCAGATACGAAGCCACTGTCATGGCCGAACCGCGATAATGGCAACCACGCAGCGACGCATCGGTCACCGGCACGTATTTGCTGCGGCCATCGGAAGTGCCGCTGCTCTGTGCATAGCGGCGCGTCACTCCGGGCCAGAGCACGTCAGGCTCTCCGGCCACCATTCTCATCACCTCGTCACGGATCTCCTCATATGGACGACAAGGCACTCTGTCGACAAACATGGAGTAGGAGTCGATGGTGCGGAAATCCCACCGACGTCCGACTTCGGTGCGTCGGGCCGTGCGGACCAGGCGTGACAAGAGGCGGCGCTGAGCCGTCTCCGGATTAGTCCGGGCGCGGTCCAGTGAAGCATAGATGTGATTGAAATATGGCCGTAAGAGCGGAGTCAGATTCATATCAGGCTACAAATTTAACACTTTATTTTATCATATAACAATTGAAATGGCAGGATTGGCCTATATTTGTTAAAAAAATTGTAACTTTGACCTGAAAATAATACTGATCATACCGCTATGCAAGTAACTATCTGGCCCCCCGACGAACCGATCGAAACGTCCGTGACCCTACCTTTGAGTAAGAGCGAGAGCAACCGTCTGCTGATAATCCGCGCCCTTGCCGGCGAAGATTCTTCAGGCATCGAAGTGTCGGACTGCGACGATACCGATGCCATAAGGGCCGGACTTGCGGCTTCTTCAGGCTCGACGGTCAACGTCGGCCCTGCAGGGGCGGCGATGCGGTTCCTCACGGCATATTTTGCTGCAAGACCTGACACGGAGATGACCGTCGACGGCTGCGAGCGCATGAGGCAGCGCCCGATCGGGCCGCTGGTCGATGCACTCCGGCAGTGCGGTGCCGAGGTGACATATATCGGCAGCGAAGGCTTCCCGCCGCTTCACATCACCGGCCGGCAGCTCACCGGCGGTCGCGTGGAGATCGATGCCACAGTCAGTTCACAGTTCATCTCGGCACTGATGATGGTCAGCCCGCTGATGACCGACGGATTGACGCTGACGCTACGCGGCACCATGGCTTCGCGTCCATATGTGGAAATGACCGCCGCCATGATGCGGCGGGCCGGAGCGGAAGTCGAGGTGACTGATGAGGCCATCACCGTAGCCCCTGGAGCCTATGCCCCCTGCGATGCTGAGGTGGAGGGAGACTGGAGCGCCGCCTCTTACTGGTATGCAATATCAGCACTATCATCGGGATTCATCACACTGAAGCGACTCTTCGGCAAGTCGATTCAGGGCGACAGCCGCATAGCGTCACTGATGAAAGTGACCGGATTAGACACCGTCAGGACTTCACCTGACGAAATTGAGCTGACTCCGACACCCGACCCCGGATCGAGACTCTATACCGACCTGGCCGATACCCCCGACCTGGCGCAGACACTGGTCGTGACCTGCTGCCTGCTCGCCATACCGTTCCGCATCACCGGACTCAGGTCACTGCGTATCAAGGAAACCGACCGCCTTGAAGCGCTCCGCACCGAGCTACGCAAACTCGGCTTCCTGACCGAAATACCTGAAGAGGGCGTGATCGAATGGCAGGGTGCATTCTTCAACCCCGGCGAGGAAATTGACCCGATCGAAACCTATGGCGACCACCGTATGGCCATGTCATTCGCTCCCGCCGCACTATATTATCCCGGCCTGCGCCTGAACGGATCCGAATCGGTGAGCAAAAGCTATCCTGACTTCTGGAACGACTTGGAGCGCGCCGGCTTCCGCCTTGAATTCACCGACTGATGATCACGGTTTTCTGCATCATACTGGGCGCACTGGTGGCTGTAGGCCTGCTGCTACGCCTTACACATAAAGATACCCCCGCCGATGCCGATGTCACGGCCACCGAGCAGCATCAGGAGGTGCCAGAAGAGTGCTGCGGCCAGCATCAGGTTTGTGAGCGAGAGTCGCTATTGGCTGCCGTAAGCCGCAAGATAGAATACTTTGATGACGAAGAGCTTGATCGATTCGCCGGACGCGCCGCCACAGCCTACACCGATGAAGAGGCCGACGAATTCCGCCAGATCATGCTCACCACCCGCGAGGACGAAGTGGCCGCATGGGCCAGAAGCCTCCAGCTACGCGGCATCGAGCTCCCCGCCCAGCTCCGCGACGAGCTGCTCCTGCTCGTCGGCGAACTCCGCCATTTCCCCGGAAAGGAAGGTAAAAACTGACGGCGATATACGATTCCTGCTATATATACGTTATATATAGGTGGATTTTTTGGTGTCAATATGTAGTGTATATGATTAATTTATTGTATTTTTGCAATTCAAACCGATATTATTATCATCTCTCATGAAAAAATTTATCTTTCTATTACTTGCGGTGATACTTAGTTGCAATCTCATGGCTCAGGAAAGCGTGGAGATTGTAAAGTGTCTGACCGTCAACCTGTCAAACGGCACAGCCGAACATTACAGGCTCAGCGACGAACCGGTGGTGACATTCCCCGGATCGAGCATGAAAGTCAAATGCAATGAGGCAGAAGCCAGCTGGGAACGTTCGGACGTCAAGGACTTCACGGTAGAAGAAGTAGCTTACGATGCTCTTGATGCCGTCGGTGCCGACGGTGGCTATGAATTCTCCTACGTAGGCGGCAAAGTCATGGTGAGCGGAGCTCCTTCCGTCACCATTTACGACGCCACCGGCAAAGCTATCATCAGGCTATCTGCCGATAAATCCGGGCTCATAGAAGTCGACTTCACGAAACTTCCCTCAGCAATCTACATCGTGTCGCCCGAAGGCCACACTTCAGTGAAAATCAAAAAATAAACCAATAGATACAAGACAAGAAAATGGCACATACTTACGCTTCATTACGCGCCTTGGTCCTGACTGCCGCTGCAGCAGTGGGCCTGGCATGTGGCGCGCAGGTCAATCTAAGCTCCAATGTCACTGCTTTCTATGAAAAGCAGAGCTACTCGGTGGCTAACTATTACATGATCCTCTCCGACAACTCATCGGCCACCTACAATTCATCGACCGGTCTGGTGAGCATGAAGGGCGCGGGCTACATGATGGCACTTGACCTTTATGCCGCACCATGCGAGACAAAGCCTCTGACCATTCCCGCCGGCACATACACTGCCAACGATAACTTCCAGAAGTTCACATACAATGCCGACCGTGAGATCACATATCTCATGAAGTTCAACAAAAACGGCGATGCTGTGGAGTCATATCCTCTCACTTCGTCAATAGAACTCACACTGGAAGGCACCAAATACTCGATCACTACCGAGGCCGACATCAACGGCACAAAGACTCCGGTAACCTTCAGCGGCACCATAGCCTTTGAAGACACCGAGGAGAAACCCTACGTGTGGCCGCAGCTGAAGAAAGACATCGACGTGACGTTCACCCACGCTCAGGCTGTCTATGACGGCAACCTCTGGGATAGCAACACCGGCGAATTCTATCTCAACCTCTCAACCGTAAGTCTCAATGAAGAAAATGGCGCCATGACCGAGCCTAACGGCACACGCTTCGCCATTATGCTGTTCGACAAGCTTTTCTCCGACCCGAAAGATGCATACGTAATGCCCACTACCTATACTGTCGGACGTTCGTTCAAACGCGGCACATATTATCCCGGCATAGAGATGGACTACATGGGCATGACTTTCCCCATGGGCTTCTACGTACAGGAATACGCACCCGGCATATCGTCAGACTCAAATATGGGCTATTCCTACGTGACCGATGGCACTGTAGATATAAAGCGCGATGACGAAGGTGTGTATGACATTACCGTGGACTGCGTTTCATCTTATGGTCACACCATCCGTGGTACTTATCACGGCACCATACCCGTGCACGACCAGTCAACAACAAGCAGTGGCAGCCATATCTCCACCCTCGAAACCGACGTGAACTGCGATCTGGAGCAGATCCCTGTGGCCCGCCTGCAATATGCCGGACTTGAGAAGAACAACTGCCACGCTCTGGTGCTTGACATCGGTTCGCCCAGTGGCAAGGATAAACCCCTGGTTGACAACGGCGGCGACATTATCCGCTTCGAGATGCTCCAGTCTGCCGCACAGCCATATCTGCTCGAAGGCACCTACACCGTGGCCGAAGAACGCTGGGAAACATACTTCGCACCCTACATTCTCAAACAGGGCTACTTCCGCAACGGCGACCTGACCGGCACACGCTATATGCACTTCATCGAAGGTCGCTACATGGTGATGGACCATCTGGCTCCCGTGGTGAGCGGCACCCTGGGTGTGACCAAAAACAATGATGACACCTGGACATTCAAATTCTCGTTCATGGACGATGCCAACTTCTATATCAATGGCGAATGGACCGGCCCTGTGGAATACACCTTCGACCCGCAGGCCATCATTGCCGGCACTGTCAGCGCCGAGATCGGTTCTTCCGAAATTAACTTCGTGCGCATCGATGCCGACCATCTGCGCATCGACAATCTGCCCGCCGGAGCCACAGTTAGCGTGATCGCCATCAACGGCATGCAGTGCCCTGCATCTGTCGATGCTGACGGCATCGTTGACCTCTCGGGACTCGGCAGCGGCATCTACGTGGTCCGCGCCGCTGATAAATCATTCAAAATAAACAAATAAACCAAGCTTTTACGGTATGAAAAAATATATTCTCGCACCGGCCATGGCTCTGCTTTGTGCCCTACCCTCGTTGGCAGAAGATGAGGAAGTAATGATCTTGAAAATGACCGACGGCACCACGGCCACATATTCAGTGGAATCCGTTGAAACAGTGAGCTTCGGCATGCGCCGCATACCCCGTGACTTCGTCATCACCTACGGCGAGGGAGAGGAAACAGTGTTCCCCTACATTACCACCCTCTATCGCACCACCTCAGCTGAAGCCGGACAGCCCGTGCAATTCGGATTCGGCAACGGCACGAGCACCACTCCCGCCGAAGTACCCGTCAACGGCGAATATGGCGTAATTCTCTCGATCAGCCCCTCCAAACTCTACACCGCCGACGTAGACCTGGCTACCGAAAAGGAGAGCTATATGCTGACCCTGGTGCGCTATGAAGAGGGCCAGGTGGTCCAGCGCTTCGATGCCGTGACCTCCGGCACCCTCACCACCGCCATGGACCGCAAGACCCGTAAGGTCAACGTGAAGTTCAACGCCGAATTCACCGAAGGCCCCACAGTCCTTGCCGACGTGGAGCTTGTGCCGGTCGACGTGGAGAGCATCGACGCGATGATTCCTGCCCATATCTACTCCAATGAAGTCTTCTACTATACTGCCGACGGCAAAGAGGCCGCTCATGCCGACGTGGTATCAATGAACCGCAGCGGATCGACCAGCGTCACCTTCCGGTTCAATTATGCCAACGGACAATACGTGTGTGGCAGCTCCGACTGTCAGCTCGTGATCGACAACACGGTGCTTGACGGCCTTCAGCCCGGAGTGCCGGTGACCTACAATCTGGCCGACGGCGTGGCCATGCGCATGAACTTCGGCAACATGCAACTGGCAGCCTATCCGGCCGACCACTCTCGCCACCAGTTCTCCAACATTATCGACAATGGCGTGTTCACCATCTGCATTGACGAAGACAGCACCTATCATTTCTTCCTTGACATAGTCAACACCTACAACGTCGACATGGGATCCGGACCCAAACCAGGCGGCACTCCCGAACATATAATATTCAACTTCGACGGCAAAGCAAACTGACAACGATCATGAACAAGACCTTAATCTGCGCTCTGATCATGGGCGCCGCCACCACCGGTGCAGTAAATGCACGCGGACTATCACCCGCCACCGGCGCACTGCTTGCCCGGGGTGCCCGCACCTGTGCGCCCGCCATGCAGTCAACTGACACTGCCGCCCGACAGGTACGCGTGTTTCTCACCTACAACTCCGCCGCAGCCCTCGACTCGGTCGAGGCTTATGGCGGCTCGGTCTGCGTGAGTGCCGTGCCCGGTCTGGCCACAGTATCGCTTCCCATCAGTGAACTCACCCGCTTCGCCGCCATGCCCCAGATCGACTATATCGAAGTCGGTTCCGAAGTCAATCTGCTCAATAACAATCTACGCTCACTGGCCCACGTCGACGAAATCCATAGCGGCACCGGGCTCCAGCAGCCCTATACCGGTAAGGGCATTGTGATCGGAATTATTGACAACGGCCTGGAATACAACCACGTGGCACTGCGTGAAGCCGATGGCGTAACCAGCCGTCTGGTGCGCGTATGGAACCAGAACGGCAACGGCAAGTCACCCGCCGGATATGACTACGGTGCAGAATACACCACCCCTGCCGAAATCGCCGGAGCGTCTTACGACAGCCGCGACACCTACCATGCCACCCACGTGACCGGCATCGCAGCTGGTTCGCCGCAGTTCGGCTGCAAATACTACGGCATGGCCACCGAAGCCGAAATCGTATTCGTCAGCTTCTCACCAACCAACTCCGTGGGCATAGCCGATGCCATATCCTACATATTTGACTATGCCGATGAAGTAGACAAGCCCTGTGTGATCAACATGAGCCTCGGTGCCCACCAGGGACCTCACGACGGCACCTCGGCACTTGACCGCACCATCGATGCCCTCACCGGTCCCGGACGCATCATCGTGGGTGCGGCAGGCAACGAGGGCGAGGCTGCCATGCATGTATCCAAGACCTTCACTGAGTCCGACAATGTGATGAAGACCATGCTGGCCTACTCCTCGGCATCGGCCATGAGCCTCACCGGCATCGACATCTGGGGCGAAGCCGGCAGCCAATTGAAGGTTAAGGTGGGCATAGCCAATCCGCTCAAGGGTAACATTGTGGCCGAGAGCAAGGAATTTACCGTCGACGGCGGCAATGACTACGCCCTGTTCTTCTATGACGAAACCGGAGCCGAAGCTAGCTTCATGATTTATCCGGCCCTTACACCCGAAGGACGCCCCAACATCTACATAGAAGCATCGGTTGAGGACCTGGCAGCCAACAAAAAGCCATGCATCATCGTTGAGGGTGAAGCCGGATCAACCGTTCATATGTGGAACATCGGCGCCGAGAGCTTCACCTCGGCCAACCGCCCCGGCTGGTCCGACGGCGAAACTGCCTGCAGCGTCGGCGAGATCGGCGGCACTGCCAATTCCATTATCTCGGTCGGCTCTTTCAATTCGTGCAACACGGTCTACCCCTACTTCGACCCGGGCCATGGCTATTCGTTTGAACAGGTCTATCTCAACAGACTCTCGTCATTCTCAAGCAAGGGTCCCACGGCCGACGGCCGCATGAAGCCGGAAGTCAGCGCCGGCGGCATGCTCGTAGTTTCAGCCGTAAGCCAATATGCATCAACGGAATTTGACCCCAATAATTGCATTGACCGTGTCTATGACACCAACCATAAAGCCTACTATTACGGTATGGATGCCGGCACCTCCATGTCATCGCCTGCAGTTGCCGGCATAGTAGCCCTCTGGCTCGAAGCTCAACCCGACCTCACTCCCGACCAGATCAAGACCGTGATCGCCAACACCGCTGCGGCAGACCGCTATTGCGGCACCGTGCCCAACAACCAGACCGGCCACGGAAAAATCAACGCACTGGCAGGCCTCAAGTGGATACTCGAAGGTAATCTTGCCGGACTGGATCAGGCGCAGATCGCCACCGCCGACTCACGCGTGTGGTGCAACTCCGGCGTGATCTCCGCTGTGTGTGCCGCAGCCGGCGAACTCACAATATCCGCCATCAACGGCTCCACCTGCTTCACCGCCCCCATCGCAGCCGGATACTCCGAAACCACGGCAACCTCACTGGCCCGCGGCATCTACATAGTCACCCTGCCTGACGGCACTTCCCACAAACTCGCAATCTAACCCCCACAGCCATCACACCATGAATGTACTGCTACCTGAGCCGCAGTTCTCCATGCCGATGAAAGTGCGCGACTATGAAGCAGATGCCGAAGGTATCGTCAACAATGCCGTATATCTCCACTACTTCGAACATACCCGCCATGAATTTTGCGCGTCTGCCGGACTCAGTTTCCGGCAGATGCGGCAAATGGGTATGGCCCCGGTGGTAAGGGAGATCAACGTGACCTACGTGCACTCACTCGGACTCGGCGAGTCCATGACTTCCAATCTGGCGCTTACCCGCGAGGGCGCACGCTTCATCTTCCGGCAATGGATCGTCAATGAGAGCGGCCAACTTGTCACCGATGCCACAATCACAGTGGTCAACATGCTACACGGACGCCCCACCCGTGGCGAGGAATTCGCCCGCGTGTTCGCGCCATATCTGAACTGAACAATGAACGATATGGAGGAGTTGGCATATAAGATGGCTTTCGCCTCTGTGCGCGGCATGACGCGCACCCTCGCCGATGAAATCATCGGCCGCTTCGGCTCAGAAAAGTCATTTTTCACCACTTCCGAACAACAGTTGCGCCCGCGCGTCGGCTCACGCTCACGCATCTTCTCCGACGAATATCGCTCGACGCTGCTCGCCCGGTGCCGCGACGAGCTTCCTTTCATTGACCGCAACCGCGTCCACACCGTCTACCACACCGCCCCGGACTATCCCGAGACCCTCACGCAGTGCGATGACGCACCGCTGATGATCTACGGACTCGGCGACCGCAACCTTCTCGCCTCGCGCCGGCTCATCGGCATAGTCGGCACACGCCATGCCACGCCCTACGGTGCCGACTTCACCGACAGGTTTATCGGCGAACTGGCGCGCCTCGTGCCCGACGCAGTAATCGTCAGCGGCATGGCCTATGGCATCGACGTGGCAGCCCACCGCGCCGCCCTGCGCGCCGGACTACCCACCGTGGCCGTGCTTGCCCACGGGCTCCACACCATCTATCCGGCCGAACATCGCTCCATTGCCGCCGACATGGCCTCCGGACGCGGACTCCTCATCACCGAATACCGCACCTGCGACTCCATCAGCAAAGGCAATTTCGTGGCCCGCAACCGCATAGTGGCCGGTATGTGCCACTGCCTCGTCGTGATTGAATCGGCCCGCGAGGGCGGAGCGCTGATCACCGCCCGCCTGGCCCGTGACTATGGCCGCGATGTCTTTGCCGTGCCCGGACGCGTCACCGACCGCTATTCCGAAGGGTGCAACCGACTCATCGCCGCCAACTCCGCCTCCATACTCACATCTGCCGCCGCACTCTGCGAGGCCATGGGGTGGGCCACATCGGTCGACACCGCATCACCGGCACTCCCCATGCCGGTGACCATAAACCCTGACGAAGAAAAGATCGTTGAATTCCTGAAAGCTAATGAAGACTCCAACATTCGCAGCATCAGCACCGGCACCGGCATCACCGTCGGACGCCTGTCGGCCATGCTCGTCGACATGGAGTTCCGCAACCTGATCCTCGCGCTGCCCGGCGCGGTCTACCGTTCACTACTCTGACCCATTAAAAAAACTTATTCCCCCATGATAGCACCTTCGGAACTGATCATAAACCCCGACGGATCGGTATTTCACCTCCACCTGCTCCCCGAGCAACTCACCGACCGCATAATCCTCGTAGGCGATCCCGGCCGCGTCGACATGGTAGCATCGTTTTTCGACTCACGCACCTTTGAAGTGTCATCACGCGAATTTCACACCATCGGCGGCACATACCGCGGCAAACCGATCATGTGCCTGAGCCACGGCATAGGCCCTGACAACATCGACATCGTGGCTACCGAACTCGACGCACTGGCCAATGTAGACTTCCACACCCGCGAAGTGCGCCCCGAAAC
>CAZKRV010000050.1:0-12412 GCA_964555345.1 uncultured Bacteroides sp. | reverse complement strand
ATCATCGGCATGGGCGGCGCACTCGACAGCGCTCGCTTCCAGTACTTCCTGAGCATCGCTCTCGGCGCTAACCCCGCTGAAGTTGAAGGCATCGTAATCGGCGGCCATGGCGACACCACCATGATCCCCCTGACCCGCTATGCTGCTCACCGCGGCATCCCCGCTTCCACCCTTCTCCCCGCCGACACCCTCGCCAAGGTTGCAGCTGACACCATGGTAGGCGGCGCCACCCTCACCAAGCTCCTCGGCACCAGCGCATGGTACGCTCCCGGCGCAGCTGCTGCATCGGTTGTTGACGCAGTGCTCCACGACACCAAGCGCATGATCTCCTGCTCGGCCTACCTCGAAGGCGAATACGGCCAGTCCGACATCTGCATCGGCGTGCCCTGTATCCTCGGCAAAAACGGTATCGAGAAAGTGGTTGAATTCGACCTCAACGCCGAAGAAAAAGAACTCTTCGCCAAGAGCGCCGAAGCCGTTCGCAAGACCAACGGTGCCCTCACCCTCTGATCCCCACCAATACACACAAAATAAAGAAGGAGGACCATTGCGGTCCTCCTTCTTTTGCTTTATCCGTATGTATGTGGGGGGGGTGGATTGCTCTCCTTAGAAGAGATAGGCCACGCGGAATTGCCAGCCTGAACAGCGGGCCGAAAAATCTTCAAGCAGACGGGTTTTGGCCACGTAGGTCAGACCCCACGTGTAGCCGAAGCTCACCTGATAATCTTTCAAGAGTTCCAGACCGAAACCAACGGTCACACCCACGTCGCCGCCTGAAAACTGAAATGCGCGGCGGTCACCGGCCTTGACAGCCGAATGCGCCAACTGTATGTCAAAGTCCGGACCGGCATAGATGAAGGGAGCGACATAGTCCTCAAGTCCGTTCATGCGTGTCCACTTGAAGCGCAGATGAATCGGGATCTGCAGATTGTGAAGCAACACGCGTTCATTACCGAAGCCCTTGATGCCAAGCTCCGGAGCACCGGCCCATATCGGACGCTCACCCAGATTAACTTTAGCGCCGTTGAGATAATACAGCAGACCGAAGTCTATGCCGAGACCTATGCCGGGAAACATCATTTCTGCCTGCACGCCGGCATGACCGCCGAACTGACTGCTGACGCTCACCAGATCCTGCTTGAACGAAAAGTCGGTCACATTGCCGCCGACCAACGGACCATAGCGGAACTGGGCATGGGCGGCAACAGATGCCGTGATCACGGCAAGGCCCACTAATAGAGTGCGGAAAATCTTCATTTGCTAAAATCGTTTTATGAGAGTGCAAATT
The DNA here is from genome assembly GCA_964555345.1 of uncultured Bacteroides sp. Classification (GTDB taxonomy): domain Bacteria; phylum Bacteroidota; class Bacteroidia; order Bacteroidales; family Muribaculaceae; genus UBA3263. Next base: position 11,124 of record CAZKRV010000050.1, on the reverse strand, counting down.
TAATCAAACTTATTCAATTTTGAAGCATCGTAACGAAAAATCTCACCCAATCTCACCAAAGCCACTAAGCATACCTCAATAGCCCTCACTTTTTTATATCAAAATGCTTGCTGGTTGAATAAATTTCAGTAAATTTGCCACCGCAATTAAACAAATATCTTATGGACAAAATAGATAATCTCGACAAAAAGATCCTCAACATAATCATGTACAATGCGCGCATTCCCTCTAAAGACGTAGCCGAGGAATGCGGAGTGAGCCGTGCGGCTATCCACCAGCGCATTCAACACATGGTCAACATGGGCATAATCACCGGATCCGGCTATAACGTAAATCCCCGTCTGCTCGGATTCACAACCTGCACCTATGTGGGCGTGAACCTGGAGCGTGGCGCAATGTATCGCGATGCCGTCCCTTATCTCGAAAAGATACCCGAAGTTGTGGAGTGCCACTACACCACCGGCCCCTACACCATGCTCATCAAACTCTATGCACGTGACAACGAGCACCTGATGCAGCTGCTCAATGACCGCATACAGATGATTCCCGGAGTCACCGGCACAGAGACCCTCATCTCGCTCGACCGAAGCATCGACCGCGAGATCCCGATCAGCATTGACCCCAACTCGAAATGAGCGACTCCCCTGACGCCAAGTGGTCCGAAATCACATTCCTGCCGGAATGGGACGAACCGTTTTATGACGTCTACACCGCCAAAAAGTTCGGCAAATGGGTCATGCTCAAGACCTTGAAAAAGGAGTACAAGGACAATCCTGAGTTCAATGCCATGCTGGAACGCGAGTTTGAGGTCAGATACAATCTGGCCCACCCGCGCATAGTGATGATAAATGACCTCGAAGATGTGCCCGGACTCGGACGATGCATAATCACCGACGATGTCTATGGCGACTCTTTGCGCAAACTCATCGACACGGGCAAGGTCACACCCACGATCATCGAAAAGATAGCCCGACAACTCCCGGAGGCCATTGATTATGTGCAGACAAACCACATAGTCCACCACCCCATCAGGCCTGAGACCGTCATCTTTACCGAAAATATCGGCAACCTTAAGCTCATCGACGTAGGTTTCGACCAGAAAAACCGGCTCGAACCGGCCGACGTTACCGATGACATTCGCGCCTATGGCGAAGTGCTGTCGGCAGCCCTCGACGCATGCCCGTCATCAAACTTCACCCACTTGCGCGCCGTGGCCGATCAGTGCCTCAGCCCGTTTCCCTACCGCAACGTGCAGCAGCTTCAGATGGCCGTAGCCGAAAACTCAGCCAAGCGGCTCTACATCACCATTATAGCATTCCTGACTTTGACGGTGGCCATACTCACCGCAATACTCTGCATGCGCCAGTAACTATTTTCCCACCAAGTTCAAGATCCCACATGTCAGTCGAAATCAAACAGATACCCCTCACCGGCTCCAAGCTGAAGAAATTCGTGAAATTCGGCATCGACCTTTATCGCGACAACGAATACAGCGTGCCGCCGCTGATCATGGACGATGTCAACACTCTGTTGCCCGCCAAAAATCCGGCTTTTGATTTCTGCTCGGCAGCAGCATTCATGGCCTTTCGTGACGGCAAGCCGGTGGGACGCATAGCCGCCATGATCAACACTCTGGTCAATCAACGCACCGGCCAGAAAGAGATGCGATTCGGATTTCTCGACTTCATTGATGACGATGAAGTGGTCGACGCACTCTTTGCCGCCGCCGCCGACTGGGGCAGATCACAAGGTATGGAAGCCATGGTGGGACCGATGGGATTTACCGACATGGACCATGAGGGTATGTTGATCAAAGGCTTTGATGAGATGGGCACCATGGCCACGATCTACAACTACCCGTACTATCCGCGCCACATGGAACGCATGGGCTTCACCCCCGAAACCGACTGGATTGAATTCCGCATGGAAGTGCCGGCCGAAGTCCCTGAAAAGATGAAGCGCATAGCATCACTGGTCAAAAACAAATACGGTCTTCAGGTCATCACCTTTACCTCGCGCAAGGCGCTCAAAGATGAATTCGGGCAACCCTTGTTTGAGCTGATCAACCGCGCCTACGACGACCTCTACGGCTACTCGCCCCTGACTCAGCGCCAAATCGACTACTATATAAAGATGTATCTCGACCTGATCCGACTTGACACCGTCTGCGTCATAGCCGACGCCGACCGCCAGATTGTCGGCATCGGCATCAGCATGCCTTCGCTCTCGCAGGCACTCCGGAAATCACGCGGCCGCCTCTTCCCGTTCGGCTGGATTCCACTGCTCAAGGCCCTCAAAGCTAAGAAAGGCAACGACGTTGTCGATCTGCTGCTCGTGGCCGTAAAGCCCGAATTCCAGAACAAAGGCGTCAATGCACTCCTGTTCGAGCACCTCATTCCGGTTTACAATCGCTACGGCTACAAATGGGCTGAAAGCAACCCTGAACTCGCTTCAAACGCCAATGTGCAAGCCCAGTGGCAATACTTCAACCACCGCCAGCACCGCCGACGCCGCGCATATCGCAAACCCATATGAACCAAACGCCCCGCCGGGGCGTTTTTCTTCATATACAAGTAACAACACCTCACGCTTAAAAACATACAAGTATATGAAGATACAAAAAGCCCTTGCGGCTCTCACCCTCGCTATCGGCGCCGCTGCCGTAGCCCCGCAGGCCGACGCCTGCTCACTCGTGGCCTACGCAGGTCCCGACAGTCTCCACATCGTAGGTCGCTCCCTTGACTGGAAAACGCCCATTCCCACAAACCTCTACGTCTATCCACGCGGCATGGCCAAAGTCGGATCCGACGCACCCGGCGCAGTCAAATGGACCAGCCGCTACGGTGCCGTCTATGCCGTGGGCTATGACGGCGGTGTGACCGAAGGCATGAACGAAAAAGGCCTTGTCATCAACGGACTGTTCTGCAAAGGCACCGTCTATGACAATGCCGAGACCCGCAATCGTCCGCCCATGTCGCTCGCAGTCTTTGTAGCCTGGATGCTCGACATGAATGCCACCACCGCCGAAGTCATCGAAGCCGTCCGCGCCCACGACTTCAGCATCGGTGGAGCCACATTCGACAACGGCACCGTATCGACCCTGCACTGGGGTGTCAACGACGCCCAGGGCCACTCAGCTGTCATTGAATTCGACCACGGCAACATCAACATCTACGATACTGACTCTCTCCCCGTCCTCACCAACGATCCTCCATATCCCCAGATGCGAGCCATCAACGACTACTGGACCAAGGTCGGCGGAGCCAATATGCTCCCCGGCACCGTCAAGAGTCCCGACCGATTCGTCCGCGCAGCATACTTCCTGCGCCACGTCGAAAAGACCGGCGATGCCGACCTCGGATTCTCCATCTGCCGCAGCATACTCATGAATGTCTCAGTCCCCTACAAATACGAAGTCGAAACCGAGCCTAACGTCTCCTCAACCCAGTGGCGATCATTCTCCAATACCCGTGACCTCCGCTACTACTTCGACATCGTCACCAACCCCGGAGTCTACTACGTCGACCTCTCTTCGCTCCAGCTTCAGCCGGGAGCACCTGTACTCAAGCTCGACACCGCCAAAAACACCCAGATTGTAGGCTGCGCAAACTCCCACCTCAAAGTCAGCAAACCCTTCGAACCTATGTATTGAACTTTGGTTACTTGTGTAAAAGCAGCCCCGTCGGCACTAAATCCGGCGGGGCCTCTCTTTTTATAATATTTCAGATTTTTCGATTACAGGGAGGAGTTGAGGGTGGCGAGGGAGCGCATATAGGCACGCTCCGTGGCAAGGTGCTCCATGTAGAGGGTGAGATATTCGTTGACCTCACCGAGATATTCGTGAGCTGTCATCTGCCCTTTACTGTAGGCGCGGCGGAGCAATTCGGGATAGTTGTCGGAACCGAAGATGGAGTGGTAGGCCTCGACGCGGCGCTTGAGACGCATTGCCTCGGAGTGACCGGCGCGGACGGCGGCGGCACGAGCCAGACGGGCACTCTCAAGTGATGCCTCAGCGGCCTCAGCACGAGCCTTGGCTGCACCGACAGTGTGGCGGGTGGAGAAGAATGGCAAAGTCATGCCGACAGAAAAGCCATTAAAGTGCATACCCTCTTCATACTCATGAAGGTAACCCACAGAAAAGCCTGGCATACGTTTCAATTTCTCTGCACGGGCAGTGAGTCTGTCAGCATTGGCCTTCTCGACCATAGCGCTTATGGAGGGGACCGAAGCCGCGGTATAGACGCTCTCTTCATGAAGCGTCTGTGCAGGATATTCCGTCAGGCCATCGGTATCTATCAATTCACCACCGGCCATAGCGGCAAGATCGGCACGAAGCCTGTCGAGATCCACTTGAGCGTCGCTCAGAGCCGATTCGGTGCTGTAGCGTTCAAATTCCATTTTTTTCAAGGTCAGCACCGTAGCATTGCCCCGGTCATACATCTCGCGGGTAAGTTCCACCATCGTGTCCATATTTTCCTTGACCTGCGACAAAGTGGCTACTCTCAGGTTGGCGTCGACAATGTCTATCAACAACAGACGTACCTCAAGAGCCTTTTCCTTCAGGCGACTCAGTGCCATCAGCTCTTCGGCGCGGCGGGCGGCACCGATGGCCTTGTTGCGGGCGGCATAGACTCCGGGCCAATCGAAACTCTGGCTCACTTCAAGACCCCATCGGGTGCCGTCGGAGGCCACAGTGGGCCATTTGTGATCGAAAGCCACCTCCGGGTCCGGCAAGTTGCCCTCCGCGGCCATGGTAAGAAGATCGGCGCGGGCCGAGAGCGAGTCGGCGGCGAGCTGCGGGTTACGGGCCAGAACGCGTGCTATGATAGGATTGAAGTCGGCTGATTCAGCCAATGCCGCACATGCTGTCAGCATGGCGGCGGCTGTCAAGGTGATTATCTTTTTCATTTCTATTTTTTTCGTTGATATATGAGGACGTAGATTGAGGGTAAAACAAATGCGTTGAGTATTGTCGAGGAGATGAGACCGCCGAGGATCACCACAGCCATGGGCGACTGTATCTCATTGCCGGGCTCCTGACCATTGAGTGCCAGCGGGAGGAGTGCCAGAGCTGAGGTCAGTGCAGTCATCACTATAGGGAGCAGACGGTCTGCCGATCCGCTGATCACCCGCTCGGTCACCCCAAGTCCTTCGGCCTCGAGGGCATTGTAGCGACTCATCAGCAGCATGCCGTTGCGCGTGGCTATGCCCATCAGTGAAATAAAGCCGATGATGGCGGGGATGTTAAGTTCACCGCCGGTAATGACCAGAATCAGCACTCCGCCGATGATGGCCAGCGGCATATTGAGCAGTATCACGAGCGACTGAGTCCAGTTTTTGAACTCACCGTAGAGAAGCATCAAGATCAGCAGCAGCGCTCCGAGCGACGTTAGCATCAGGGTGCGCGAAGCCGAGGCCTCATTTTCAAACTGACCGCCGTAGGTCACATGGTAACCTTCAGGCAGCGTCACTTCCGACTCCACAGCAGCCATGATATCATCGGCTACCGAACGCAGGTCACGTCCGTCGGTATTGGCCGAGATCACCACGCGACGCTTTGTGTCCTCGCGGTTAATCGTGTTGGGGCCGGAGGTAGAAATCACATCGGCCACTGTGGTCAGAGGGACAGGACCGGCGGGAGTATCAATGTTCAGCGCCTCCACTTCGGCCAGAGTTGAGCGCCGGTCGGGATCGACAGTAAGCACCAGATCATAAGGCAGTCCGTCGTCGCCATAGACCTCACTCACCTTCACTCCAGCCAGACTGACTTCAACAAAGCGGCGGAAGGCAGACATGGTCACGCCATGGCGCGCGAGCAGGGCGCGCCGCGGGCGGATCACCAGTTCGGGACGCTCCACCTGCTGCTCAATGTTGACATCGGCGACTCCATCGACATGGCTCACAGCTTCACGGATCTGCTGGCCCGTACGGAAAAGAGTGTTGAGGTCCGGGCCAAACAACTTCACGGCTATCTGGGCCTGAGTGCCCGACAGCATGGCGTCAATACGGTGCGATATCGGCTGACCGATCTCCACATTCACGCCCGGCAGCTTGGCAAGTTCGGCCCGCAGCGCGCGGGTCATTTCGGTGCGCGAACGGTCTTTCAACTCGTATGGCGCCTCGATCTCGCTGACGTTGGCCCCGAGCGAATGTTCATCAAGCTCGGCTCGACCGGTCTTGCGGGCCACAGTCTTGACCTCAGGGAGCGACAGAATGATACGCTCCGCCTCGCGCCCTATCCGGTCACTCTCCTCAAGCGACACACCGGGCAGTGTGGACACGTTGATGGTCATTGACCCTTCGTTGAAACCGGGAAGGAATCCGCGTCCAAGAGTAAAGAATCCGGCTATCGCGATCACAAACAGGGCGGCAGTGGACCAGATCACGGTGCGCTTGTGTCCAAGTGCGCGACGCAGTGCCGACGCGTAAGCAGCGCGCATACGGCGAGAGAGCCACGGTTCGCGGCTAAGCGCGGCATCCTGTGCGCGGGTGCCGAGCAACCAGGAGCAGAGCACGGGGGTGAGTGTCAGCGCCACCACAGTCGATGCCACCAGAGCCACCACAAAGGCCACGCCAAGAGGTATGAGCATGCGGCCTTCGATGCCATCAAGGAAAAAGAGCGGCAGGAATCCGGCCATGATGATCAGCGAGGAATTGAAGATCGGGGTGCGCACCTCGGCCGACGCATGATAGATCACTTCAAGCGACGGGCGGCGTTCACCTTCGGGCAGCGCACGATTGGCGCGCAACCGCTTGTAGACGTTTTCAACGTCGACTATAGCATCGTCAACAAGCGAACCGATGGCAATGGCTATACCGCCGAGGCTCATTGTGTTTACGGTAAATCCAAGCAACCTTAGCACCAGCACCGACACGATGATCGACACAGGAAGCGCCACAACCGATATCACAGTGGTGCGCACATTCATCAGACAGACAAAAAGCACCAGGATCACGAACAGGGCACCCTCAAAAAGCGAACGCTGCAGATTGGATATGGAGTTGCGAATGAAATCGTTCTGGCGGAAAATATCGGTCTTGACCACCACCCCTTCGGGTAATTCCGAAGCCATGGCGGCGAGTTCGGCATCAATTTTGCCGGTGAGGGTACCGGTGCCCTGCGCGGGCTGCTTTGTCACAGTCACCAGCACTGCGGGCACCCCTTCCACCGAAGCCTCGCCCAGTTTGGGGCGCGCGCCCGCCTCAACCACCGAAGCCACGTCGCCCAGCGTCACAATGCCACGCTCATCAGCCCGCACCGCGGCGGCGGCGATCTCGCCGGGGTCAGCAGTGTTCACGTCGCCCTTGACTATGTATTCATTTCCAAAATCATAGATCACGCCACCCGAAGCATTGGAGTTCAACCCTTCGGCCGCCTCAACGACTTCGTCGAGCGTCACTCCGAGTGCTTTCATGCGCGCCGGATCCAGGCGGATCTGATACTCCTTGGCATCACCGCCGATCACAGCCACCGAACTTACGCCACCGAGAGCGAGCAGACGCGGGCGCACGGTTCGGTCTGCCAGATTGCGCAGCTCAAGCGGAGTGATTCCGGACTCAGGGTCAGCCGTGAGTCCGATAATCATCATCTCACCGAGAATCGATGACTGCGGCCCCATAGTGGGAGTGCCGACTCCCTCAGGCAGATCGGAACCGACCGCAGCCAGGCGCTCACTCACGATCTGGCGAGCGCGATACACGTCGGTATCCCAATCAAACTCTACCCACACCACCGAGAAGCCTACGCTTGACGACGAGCGCACGCGACGCACACCCTCGGCCCCATTGACTGCGGTCTCGACCGGATAAGTCACCACTTTCTCCACCTCCTCCGGAGCATAGCCGGGAGCTTCGGTCATTACCACCACGGTGGGAGCGTTGAGATCAGGGAAAATATCGACTTCAGTGTCAAGCATGGCCCACACGCCTCCCATCAGCACCAATGCAGCCACAATGGCCACACTCAGCCTGTTGTGAAGCGAAGAGCGTATGATTCTATTGAGGAAATCCATGGCTTAGTGATTATGTGAATGACCTTCGGGCACAACTGACTGCATCTCGGCCAGACGCACTGCGGTGGTGCCGGCCATCACTATCTTATCTCCGGCTTTCAGGCCGGAAGTGACCTCGGCACGCTCACCATCGGTGGCACCGATGGTCACCGGACGCTTGCGATATGCTCCGTGGGCCGGATGCACGGCCAAGTATACATAATAGGTGCCCTGCTGTTCGCTCAGCGCGGTCACCGGCACAGTCAGCACTCCGTCACGACTGTCACCAAGCAACCACACATCAGCCGTAGCTCCGGCCGGCACATAGCTGAACGGCACAGAGAAATAGACCGGTACATAGCCGGCCGAGCCGACCGACGCACTGCCCGGCAGACGGTGTCCGCCAAGTCCGCTCACGGTCATGGTGCTGTCGCTCCCTACCGCAAACCGCGCATCGGTCACCGAAGTCAGGTCGCGGTAATAACGCGAGGGGACGTCGACTTTCAGCGTCAGCGGTCCGTCGGCTGCTATCTCAGCCACCGGATCACCTGCCTGCACATATGCACCCTGCGCGGCGGTGACGGCAGTCACCGTGCCGCTTACCGGAGACGTCACCGCACCCGATTCGCCGCCACGGCTCAACGCCGCTTTGGCGCGTCCCAACGCCGCTTTGGCAGCATTGTATTCGGCAGCGGTCACAAGGCGGTCGGCATAGAGTGACTCTATTCTGGCCATATCGCTCGCGGCAGCGTCATATTCAGCCCGGGCGGCGGCCTCGGCATCGCCGCCGACCACTGCCTCACGGTCAATAGTGCCGATCACCGCACCGCGCTCCACCCGACAGCCGGCGCTGATGCCGGGAGCAAAACGCAAGGTGCCGGAGGCGGGAGCGGGAGCGGAAGCCACGTCGGTGGCGGAACGTTCCATGGTGCCGGTAGCGCGGATCACCCGGCTGAACGGCCCGCTCTCCACGGTGCCTACGGCCACGCCGAGACGGGTGGCCATGGCGGGGTCCAGAATTATGTCGCCATTATGGGCGTGATCATGCTCGTCGGCCATGTGAGCATCTTCGGCTTCATGGTCATGTGAATGACTGTGAGTGCAGCCCCATGCGAGCGGCAGCATCATCAGTGTGAGGTATCGGAGTCGTAGTTTCATGCGTATTGTATTTTTGACGGCTACAAAGTTACTGATTCCTTCTTGCAACCACGTTGCAAAAGTCCCCCGGCCCGGAATTTCCGGTCGGGGGACTCGTATGCAATATCAAAAAAACAGATGTCAGGGATTACATGATACCGCGTTCGCGGAGCTTGCACTGCCATGCCCAGGCGGAGCGCATGGTGTCGGCGAGGGGAGTGTCGGCAACCCAGCCGAGCACTTCGTTGGCGTGAGTGGGATTGCCCCATACTTTCTCGATGTCGCCGGCGCGGCGGCCTACGATCTTATAGGGAACCTTGACGCCAGTGGCCGATTCAAAGGTGTTGATCAGTTCGAGCACGCTCACGCCATTGCCGGTGCCGAGGTTGAAGATCTCAATCTTGGGCGACTCAGCGTTTTCGAGCATACGGTCCATAGCCTTCACATGAGCCTTTGCAAGGTCGACAACGTTGATGAAGTCGCGTATGCAGGAGCCGTCGGGAGTGGGATAATCGTTGCCGAACACACTCAGTTCCTTACGGATACCGATGGCAGTCTGTGTGATGTAGGGGATCAGGTTCTGGGGCACTCCGTTGGGCAGTTCGCCGATCTCAGCGGAAGGGTGTGCGCCAACAGGGTTGAAGTAACGCAGGATCACAGACTTGAAGGGAGCGCCGGCATTGATCACGTCGGTGATGATCTCTTCAGAGATCTGCTTGGTGTTGCCGTAGGGCGAGGTTGCTTTCTTGATGGGGGCCTGTTCGGTGACGGGGTTTTCGTCGGGTTCGCCGTAGACGGTGCAGGAAGAAGAGAACACGATGCCCTTTACGTCATACTGCGCCATGCAGTCGAGCAGGTTCATCAGTGTGTTGAGGTTGTTGCGATAGTAGAGCACGGGCTTCTCCATCGATTCGCCCACAGCCTTGGAGGCAGCGAAGTTGATGATACCCTTGATGCCGGGATATTCCTTGAAGAGCTTCTGGAGCGCGTCCATGTCGGTGCAGTCGGCCTCGACAAATGCGGGGCGAATGCCGGAGATGCGCTCGATGCCGTCGAGCACTTCTTTGTTGGAGTTGGAGAGATTGTCGATGATTACCACCGAATAACCTGCGGCCTGCAGCTCCACTGTGGTGTGTGAGCCGATGTAACCGGTACCACCGGTGACCAGGATAGTGCCTTTGTCCATGTGTCGAAAAAAGTTGAGTTTGATGTGTTTGTTTAGCGCAAAGTTAACACTTTTTCATCATATTCCAATATTTTTTTTGCGGAGCACCATGGCTGTGCGCGGCGGCAGGTAAAGTTTGAGCCAGCCGAGTCCGTCGGGCTGATAGAGCGGGTCGGGCACAGTCAGGTGAGGGGTGGAGTCGGAGATGTTGCCGTAGCCGCCGAAGCGGGGATCGTCAGAGTTCATCACGCCAAGATACTCACCCTCCGGCGCGAGTATGCCGTAGCCGGAAAATGCTTTGACGGGGTTGAAGTTGAACACAAACACGAGGTCACCGCGCATGAAGGCGAGCACCTGGTCATCGTCCTTGTCCCAGAGCTTAACCACAGGCAGCTTCTCAAACTTCTTCTCACCGCTGACCAGATGGATCATTGCGTTGTCAAAAGCCTGCAGGAACTGATACTTCAGGTAGTCGGCATTGACCAGATCCCACTGGCGGCGTGCATATTTGTAGCTCCAGCCGTTGCCTTCGCGCGGAAAGTCGATCCATTCGGGGTGGCCCCATTCGTTGCCCATGAAGTTGAGGTAACCGCCATTGATAGTGGCCAGGGTGACCAGGCGTATCATCTTGTGGAGCGCCATGCCGCGTGCCACTACGGGATCCTGATCGTCACGGCTCATGTGCCAGTACATGGCGGAGTCCATCAGCCGGAATATCACAGTCTTATCGCCTACGAGGGCCTGATCGTGGCTCTCAACGTAGCTTATGGTCTTTTCGTCGGCGCGACGGTTGGTCAGTTCCCAGAATATGGAGGTCGGGTGCCAGTCCTC
>CAZKRV010000049.1:10574-12440 GCA_964555345.1 uncultured Bacteroides sp. | reverse complement strand
TTTCATCTTGATTTGTGTGTGTCGGGAAAAGTTCATACCTTTGTAAGATATGAAGTTTAAATTGGCATCAAATTATAAGCCTACGGGCGACCAACCTGCCGCTATCGACGCGCTCAGCGAGGGCGTGATGCGTGGCGACACGTCGCAGGTGCTCCTTGGCGTCACCGGCTCCGGCAAGACGTTCACTATGGCAAACGTGATCGAGCGCGTGCAGCGCCCGACTCTGATACTGAGCCATAACAAGACCCTGGCCGCACAGCTCTATTCCGAGTTCAAGCAGTTTTATCCCGACAACTCGGTGCAGTACTTTGTCAGCTACTACGATTATTACCAGCCTGAAGCATACATACCCGGCATAGACCGCTATATTGAAAAGGACCTGATGATCAATCAGGAGATCGAGCGTTTGCGTCTGGCTACGGTGTCGGCGCTTATGTCGGGGCGCCGTGACGTGATAGTGGTGTCGTCGGTGAGCTGCTTATATGGCATGGGTAATCCCGCTGACTTCAAGACGAATGTCGTTGATATTAAAGTCGGCATGACCATACCGCGCAACCAGTTTCTGCGTAGGCTGGTGGATGCGCTCTATTCACGCAAACTCGATGCTCTGGAACCCGGTACATTCCGTGTGCATGGCGACACTGTGGAGATCCGTCTGGCATATGAAGATATCACGCTACGGGTAGTGTTCTGGGACGATGAGATCGAATCCATCTCGACCGTGCACCCGATTGATGGTGTGAGCCTTGGCAAGCACGATATGTTTCGCATCAATCCTGCCACCTTGTTTGTCACTTCTCCGGCCCGTCAGGCTGCCGCACTGAGCCAGATCGCCATTGATCTGGATCAGGCTGAGGCCGATTTCAGGAATTGCGACAAGTTGCTTGAGGCACAGCGTCTGCGTGAGCGTGTGACGTATGATATGGAGATGATACGCGAGGTAGGCCACTGCTCAGGCATCGAGAACTATTCCAGATATTTCGACGGACGTCAGCCCGGCGACAGACCTTTCTGCCTGCTTGACTATTTCCCCAGCGATTTCCTCACCATCATTGATGAAAGCCATGTGACGGTGCCCCAGATACGCGCCATGTATGGCGGCGATGTGGCCCGCAAACACAATCTTGTGGAATACGGGTTCCGCCTTCCGGCTGCATTTGACAACCGTCCGCTGCAGTTTGCCGAATTTGAGTCGATGGTGCCGCAGACGATATATGTCAGCGCCACTCCCGCCGACTATGAATTGCAGCAGTCCGAGGGTGTGGTCGTGGAGCAGATCATACGTCCGACCGGTCTGCTTGATCCGGAAATCGAGGTGCGTCCGTCAATGAATCAGATCGATGACTTGATGAACGAGATACAGGATCGTGTGGAGCGCAATGAGCGTGTGCTTGTAACCACGCTGACCAAGGCCATGGCCGAGGAACTTAATGACTATCTGGCCAAATATGACATAAGGTCTGCCTATATGCACTCCGATGTCAAGACTCTTGACCGCATCAAGATACTTGATGATCTGCGTGCCGGTGAGATCGACGTGCTCGTAGGTGTCAATCTGTTGCGTGAGGGTCTCGACTTGCCGGAAGTGTCGCTCGTAGCCATACTTGATGCCGACAAGGAGGGCTTTCTCCGCTCGCACCGCTCACTCACGCAGACTGTGGGCCGCGCTGCACGAAATCTTAATGGCCGCGTGATCATGTATGCCGACAAGATCACGGACTCCATGCGCCAGACTATCGATGAAACCGAGCGCCGCCGCTCGATCCAGCTGGCCTATAATGAAAAGCACGGCATCACGCCGCAAGCCATCGTCAAGGCTCGTTCGCGCATTGTCGGACTCGACCGCGATGCTATCGAGGATCTGAC
>CAZKRV010000049.1:0-10474 GCA_964555345.1 uncultured Bacteroides sp. | reverse complement strand
GGTGGTCAAGCCATATTCGGTCGACAACGAATACAATGCCGCAAGCCTCGGTGTGGCTGCCGATCCGGTGGTGCAATACATGACTGTCGACGATCTGCGCAAGAATGTGGCCCGTGTAGAGAAAGCTATGGTCAAGGCCGCCAAGGAGATGGACTTCCTCGAAGCGGCAAGGCTGCGTGACGAGATGATACGTCTCTCTGATATGATCAAACAACGTGAAGCTGCCGGGGCATAATGGATAAGATGATAAGAACTGATATGCCGGGACCTGAGCGGTATCTGCCTACTTCCGTCAAGGAGATGGAGGCTCTTGGCTGGGATCATGTCGACGTGGTGCTGTTCAGTGGCGATGCCTATGTCGATCACCCTTCTTTCGGTGCGGCAGTGATCGGACGCACACTCCAGGCCGCAGGCTACAATGTGGCTATAGTGCCGCAGCCCAACTGGCGCGATGATCTGCGCGATTTCCGCAAGTTTGGTGCTCCGAGACTGTTTTTCGGCATATCGCCCGGAGCCATGGACTCGATGGTCAATCACTACACCGCAGCGCGCCGCAAGCGTTCTGACGATGCTTTCACTCCTGACGGACGTCCGGGAATGCGCCCGGACTATCCTACCGTGGTCTACTCCGAGATACTGCGGCGCCTCTATCCTGAAGTGCCGATAGTGGCCGGCGGCATCGAGGCTTCGCTCCGCCGCCTGTCACACTATGATTATTGGCAGGATCGGTTGCGTCCGTCGATTATCATGGATGCTCCTGTCGACATGATAATCTATGGCATGGGAGAACAGGCTGTGGTCGAGGTGGCACGCAGGCTTGATGCGGGTGAAAGCATTGGGGATATGACCGATCTGAGGCAGACCGTGGTCCGACTCCGCAGCAAGGACATTCCTGCGCCCGATGCGCATAATATAATACTTAATTCCTACGAAAAGTGTCTGGCTGAGAAGCGCGCGCAAGCCGCCAACTTCAAGCACATAGAGCAGCAGAGCAACCGGTTGCTGCCTGACACGGTGATATGGCAGCAGCATGGGCGCCATGCCGTCAAGGTCAATCCTATGTATCCGGCCCTGACCACGGAGCAGATTGATGCTTCGTTTGACCTGCCATACACGCGTATGCCTCACCCGCGATACCGAGGCAAGCGTATACCGGCCTACGAGATGATCCGCCACTCGGTCAACCTGCACCGTGGCTGCTTCGGCGGGTGTGCCTTCTGCACCATATCGGCCCATCAGGGTAAGTTTATCGCTTCCCGCAGCCGCGATTCGATCATGCGCGAGGTCAGGGCGGTGACCCGCATGGCCGATTTCAAAGGCTATATCAGCGACCTCGGCGGACCGTCGGCCAATATGTATAAGATGGGAGGCAAAGATCTGTCGATCTGCGCCAAGTGTCTGCGCCCGTCATGTCTGCATCCGTCGCCTTGCCAAAACCTTAACAATGATCACCGCCCGCTGCTCGAAATATATCGTGAAGTTGATGCCATGCCGGAAGTGAAAAAGGCATTTGTCGGCAGTGGTGTGCGTTATGACCTTTCGATGCACCGGTCGGGCAATGCGGAAGTAGACAAAGCTAACCGCCGCTACAATGAAGAACTGATAGCCCGCCATGTGTCGGGACGATTGAAGGTGGCTCCGGAACACACAGAGGATGCCGTGCTCGAGATAATGCGTAAACCGTCGTTCAGACTCTTTTATGAATTTAAGGAGATATTTGACAAAGTCAATGCGCGTCATGGACTGAATCAGCAGTTGATCCCTTATTTCATATCGAGCCACCCGGGATGCCGTGAAGAGGATATGGCCGAACTGGCAGTGAAGACGCGTGAGTTGCATATGCACCTGGAGCAGGTGCAGGACTTCACTCCAACCCCGATGACATTGGCTACAGAGATATATTATACCGGCATACACCCGTATACCGGTACCCGTATATTCACCGCTACTGATCCGAAGCAGAAGCAGGCGCAGCGCAAATATTTCTTTTGGTATGATCCCTCACAGCGGGCAGACATAACCGCCTCGCTCCGCCGCATACATCGTCCTGACCTGATCAAGGCCCTTTTTCCGCAGTCCAGGCGGTAAAAGGGTGGATAGATAGGAGCGGAGTGTCAGTTGAGTTTCTGGTTTCTGGCGAGAGAGAGCATCTCGGGACCGGGAATGAAATACAGCTCTATGCGTCGGTTTGTAGCGCGTCCGCGACGGCTGATGTTTGTTGCCACAGGTTCGTCGGTCCCGAATCCGTAGGGCACCACACCATCTGTAGGCAGCCCTTTTCCGTTAAAATATCTGACCACGGCATCAGCTCTGGCGGCAGTCAGCGAGTTTAGGTACTCTTCGGTGCCGGTGTCGTCACTGTGGGCCACAACCAGAATCTTGTATAGATCAGGGGTTTTCAGGTAGTGATTGAATTGGTCGAGAGTCTTTGGTGCGAGCGGTGACAGTGTGGTGTCGTTGGGCAGAAAAAGATTGTCGGAGGAGAGTGTCACCACTACTACGAGGCCATCGCGCGCGGTTTCTACCTGCATACCTTTCTTCTTGAGATGACGTGCCATGGCTATCTGGGCGTTTTTTACGGAATTGGTCAGCTTTTTCGGCACTTCGGGGCTCATCAGGTTTTCCTCAACAGACATATCAACGATCTCTTCATGATACTTGTC
This sequence comes from uncultured Bacteroides sp., assembly GCA_964555345.1. Classification (GTDB taxonomy): domain Bacteria; phylum Bacteroidota; class Bacteroidia; order Bacteroidales; family Muribaculaceae; genus UBA3263. The sequence continues at coordinate 7,811 of CAZKRV010000049.1, read as the reverse complement.
GAGGCTGCTTTTGGCTTCTGCAGCAGTGGCGAGCGTCATGGCTGCAGCGGTTAGAATAATATGCAGGGTTTTAAGTAATGTCATGGGGTAAAAACTTGTTTCAGTGTGCTAATTTACGAAAAATCTGCCGAAAGGCTCCCTATTTTAACTTTTTTTTTGCTAATTTGACAGCTTATGTCATGTTTGCTGCGTATCTTTGCATTAAATTATGGAAGTTAGGCTCGAACCACAGTGGAAAAAGCAGCTTGAATCGGTGTGGCAGTCGGCGGAATTTGCCGCTCTTGCCGAATTCGTACGCCGCGAATATGCCACAAAACAGATTTTTCCTCCTGCAAGACAGATTTTTGCAGCCCTTGACGCGTGTCCGTTTGATAAAGTCAAGGTCGTGATTATCGGTCAGGATCCTTATCATGACATCGGTCAGGCCAACGGCCTCTGCTTCTCGGTCAATCCCGGAGTGGCCATGCCTCCGTCGTTAGTCAATATATTCAAGGAGGTGTGTGATGACACGGGTGCCCCGATGCCGCCCGATGGAGACCTGACCCGATGGGCTACTCAGGGTGTGCTGCTGCTCAACAGCTCGCTCACGGTAGTGGCTCATCAGCCGGCCTCACACGCAGGGGCAGGGTGGGAGCGCGTTACCGATGCCGCCATAAGCCGCCTCAATGCGGAGCGGTCCGGTCTGGTATTCATGCTCTGGGGGGCGCACGCCGGACGCAAGGCTGCGCTGATTGACCAGTCACGACATCTGGTGCTCCGTAGCGTGCACCCGTCGCCACTCAGTGCTTATCGTGGATTTTTTGGCTGCCGCCACTTTTCCAGAGCCAACGAATATTTAATTTCTCAAGGACTTGAACCGATAAGATGGTAACACTTGACGAACGACTCAGCCGCGCGGCCGCGCTTCATGCCGCGGGATATAACTGCGCTCAGTGCGTGATGATGGCATTTGCCGACCTCTATTCCGACAAAGTCTCCGAACAGACCGTAGCGGCGATGTCGGTGGCGCTGGGGGGCGGAGTGTGCGGCACCGGTCATATCTGTGGTGCTGCATCTGCCATGGCCTGCACGCTTGCTCTGTTGAACTACTCATCGCCCGCTGACAAACGTGCGGTATATGACCGCGGGGCGGAAGTGATCAGGCGCTTTGCCGACATGCAGCAGGGACGCACCGACTGCCGCCAGCTTCGTGTGCCCGGTTTGAAACCATGTAACGGGCTGATTGCTGACGCCGTGAAAGTGCTTCATACTTATCTGGCAGAAGCCGATGCGCTATAATCGTGCGATAATTGCGATACTTTGTATTTCCGGGGCTGTGATCACGGCTTCGGGAGCTGATTTCAGCACCGCAACCGAGATATTTTCCGGCGCCTTTAAATCATTACAGACTTATCCCGACGGTAATCTGATGGCTCCTCCGGTGATTAATCTCGGCACCTCCGATCGGATCAAGGTAGAGTTTGACGAAATGGCTGAAGATTCGCGCTATCTGCGATATCGGCTTGTGCACTGCGATGCCGACTGGACTCCGAGCCGACTCGTAGAATCGGAATATCTTGACGGTTTTAATCTGGCCGACATTCACGACTACGCATTGTCAGAGTCGACATTTGCTCACTATGTGCACTATTCTCTTACGGTGCCCAATGACGAGATGGCTCCGTCGGTGTCAGGCAACTATCTTCTCCAGGTGTTTGACGAAGATCACCCCGATGAGACGCTACTCCAGACCCGCTTTATGGTCAGCGAGAACAGCGCAGGGCTGGAGTCAGCCGTGACCTCGCGCACCGATATTGACTATAACCGTGCTCATCAGCAGCTCTCGCTGGTAGCCGATCTTGAAGGTGCGGGAGTCGATGACCCGTTCAATGATCTCCGGTTAGTGATCGTGCAGAACGGACGTACCGACAATGTGGCGACAATCGATAAGCCGCTCCGCATAGGTTCGCGTAAAGCTATTTATGAGCATCAACCAGGACTGATATTTCCGGGGGGAAATGAATACCGGCGTATAGAGATGGTCACTGTGCATTTCCCGGCGCGCGGGATCGACCACTATGAGTTCGCTGAACCTTATTATCATGCCGAGCTTACGCCTGACAGGCCTCGTGCCGGTGCTCGTTATGAATATGATCAGGACCAGTCCGGACGCTATGTGGTTCATGAGTTCAATGCCGATGACTCATCGATACAGGCAGACTATGTTATAGCTCATTTCACGCTCGAAATGCCGGAGATGCCGGGGCGTGAGGTGTGGCTTGACGGTGACTTCGTGCAGCGTCGGCGTGATCCTGATTCGCGCATGGTTTACAGTCCTTCGCGCGGTGCCTATGTCAAGACTATTATGTTGAAACAGGGCCTTTACAATTATCAGTATCTTGTCACCGCCACCGACGGCTCATCGGCCACAGCTCCGATTGAAGGTGATAACTACGAAACAGTCAACGAATATCTGCTACTGCTATATCACAGGCCGCAGGGAGCGCGTACCGACCGCCTGATCGGCGCTTCGGTGATCTATTCAGGAAAATAATGACAGAAGAAGAAACAGAAGAAATCATAATGTTACAGATACAGAATACACTCGTGAGCCTTGACCTGGCGGAGGAATTCTTTAGTTGTGACCTCGATGCCTGCAAGGGACAGTGCTGCATAGAGGGAGATGCCGGTGCGCCGGTCACCGATGCCGAATGCCGCAAGATCAGGCGTGTGCTCTCTGAAGCACGCCCCTATATGCTCCCCCGCGCTATTGAGGAAGTGGAAGCTAACGGAGTGAGCTATGTTGATGAGGAAGGTGACCTCGTCACTACGCTGCTCGACGGACGCAATTGCGCCTTCACCTGCTACGGTCCAGGTGGGGTGTGTCTATGCGCTCTTGAGGCTGCATATCGCGATGGAAAGACAGATTGGCGCAAACCATCGTCATGTGCGCTCTATCCGGTGAGGCTGACTGAGTATCCCTCATTCATAGCCGTGAACTATCACAAATGGGACGTGTGCCGCTCGGCCCGCACCAAAGGTCGTGATTTGGGAATCAGACTCTATCAGTTTTTGAAAGAACCGTTGACCGAGCGATTTGGCAAAGAGTGGTATGATGAGCTGGTCCTGGCTTGTGAAGAATATCTGAAATCTCAAAATAACCCTGACTGATATATGGACTTTTTCAAAAAACATCTGATAATAACCAATCTGCTGGCTATGGCGGCGGCTACGCTGCTGATTCTTTGGGCCGCTATGTGGGGCCTGCGTGTGTGGACGGATCATGGCAAGGTGCAGGTGGTGCCCGATGTGTCGGGTATGCCGCTGAATGATGCTGTCAAGGCGCTTGCCCAATATAATCTTCATGCACAGGTGGTGGACTCGCTTCATGTGGACTCCGCTCCCCGCGGCGCTGTGGTGGATCAGGTGCCGCAGGCCGGCGACAATGTCAAGCCGGGACGTGAGATTTATCTTACCATAAATGCCTATACGCCGAAGAAAATTTCTATTCCCGATCTCACAGGAGCTTCGCTCCGTCAGGCCAAGGCTACTCTGGCATCGCTCGGATTCACCGACGTGGAGGTGAAGATGGTGCCGTCGGACTACAAGGATCTGGTGCTCGCCGTGAAGACCATGGGCGTGACGCTGCGTGCGGGTACACTTCTTCCGCCTGACGCGTCGATCGAGATTGAGGTCGGCGAGGGCCCCGGTGGTTACATGGACTCTGATTCTGCAGACTATGAGTTGACCGACGGCGGATATAGTGATGAACCCATCCAGTGGCCAGATTATGACTGAACAGGAGATTGACGACGAAGCCGAGATCATAGACGATGACGGCAACCGGCTCTATGAGCACTTCCGCTTTGAGGCAGACAAGGGCCAGGAGTTGCTGAGGGTTGACAAGTTTCTGGTGTTGCGTATGCAGAAAGCATCGCGCAACCGTATACAGCAGGCTGCTGAGGCCGGCTGCATTCTGGTCAATGGCAAGCCTGTAAAGAGCAACTATCGAGTGAAACCGCTTGACGTGGTGCAGATAGTGATGGATCGCCCGCGCTATGAATTCGAGATAATAGCGGAGGATATACCGCTCGACATTGTGTATGAAGACGATACGGTGCTGGTGGTAAATAAGCCCGCAGGGCTCGTGGTGCACCCGGGGCATGGTAATTATTCTGGTACGCTGGTCAACGCTCTGGCATGGCACTTCCGCAACAATACCGACTATGACGTCAATGATCCGCGTCTGGGTCTAGTGCACCGCATAGATAAAGATACGTCCGGTCTGCTCGTTGTGGCTAAGACTCCTGATGCGAAGACTGATCTTGGTCGTCAGTTCTTCAATAAGACCACCAAACGTGAATATATGGCGGTGGTGTGGGGCATACCGTCGCCCGACAAAGGACGCATCGAAGGCAATATCGGGCGCAATCCGAAAGATAGGTTGCAGATGACGGTGCTGCCACCCGATGATCCCAATGGCAAACATGCCGTGACGCACTATGAAGTTATAGAGCCTTTAGGGCACGTGAGCGTGGTGCGCTGTGTGCTCGAGACCGGACGCACGCATCAGATACGCGTGCACATGAAACACATCGGGCATCCGCTTCTTGCAGATGCCCGCTATGGTGGCGATCAGGTGCTACGCGGAGTGCCGTCGGCCACCTATCGCAAGTTTGTGGATAATTGTTTCGCTATATGTCCGCGCCAGGCGCTTCATGCCCGCACTCTTGGTTTCCGTCACCCGAAAACCGGTGAAGAGATGTTTTTCTCCGCACCAGTTCCAGCCGACATGACAGCTATGATCGACCGCTGGCGCACCTACGCAAACTCATAACTTCCCCCTCGGGTTTTATTTGGAGGGAATGTAGCCTTGGTGGGCCATGGCTGCGAGGGTGTGGTAGTTCATGCCTTCGCGGTAGTAGGATAGAATGTGGTCGGCCCAATCATTGGTTGAGGTGGAGCCTGAGCGAGTAGCGTTGTATTCGGTCACGGCTTTGTCGTAGTCGGAGAGGAGGGGGAGGAGTTCGTTGTCGGCAGTGTAGCGATCAGTCATGATCAGAGCCTGACGTGGCTGCTTGGGGTGCATATCGGGCAGTTCGCGTGGCACACCGATGGAGAGTCCGCACACTGGAAACACTCCTTCCGGCAATCCGAGGATACGACACACTGCTTCAGGATCTTTGGTGCGGATAAAACCGATGGGGCAGCAGCCGAGTCCGAGCGAATCGGCGGCGACTATAGCGCTCATCATGGCGAGGGAAGCATCGACCACTCCCACTACTATGCCGTCCATGGTCTTGTCGAATCCGGGAAGGTCTAGTTGTTTGTGGCTGCCGATGAGGTTGATTTTATGATAGTCGGAGCAGAATAGCATGAAGTGCGAGCAAGTTTTGATCTGCTTCTGTCCTGTAAGTTCTTCGAGCTGGAGTTTGATGTTTTGATCGGCTATGTCAATGACGGAATATTGCTGACCGTTGTAGCTGGTGGGGGTGTTGCGTATGGCTTCGTATATGAAGTCCATCTGTTCGGCAGTTATGGACTCGCGCTCATAGCGACGAATGCTGCGGCGGTCGAGAAGGGTGGATTTTACGTCTTTCATTTCGGTTATGGATTGGACAAAATAAAAAAAGCCTCACCAAAGGATTTGGAAGAAACTCCGAATGACAGGATTTGAGTGCTCGCCGTCCTTTGTAATCTGCCTGGTGCGTGGTGCACTCTCCCGGAGGGAGATGGAGCCCGCCATCGGGCGGCTAAGCTTGTCTCGGCATTTCTATAAAAATTGAAGAGTTTCCCAATCTGCTTTGATGCGGCTTATATTGTAAGAATGTCTTTGTTTCAGTTGTTGATCGCTTTCACTTATAGAAACAACCCTCCGGTCGGTAAAGTTCGGCGCTGAAAGTTTTTTACTATGCAAAATTAAGAAAAGTCCGGAGAAAAATCAAATTTTCTCCGGACTTTTTTTGATGGGGTGTGAATCAGTATTCGAAGACTCCGTAGGGGGAGCTGATGGTGAGGCGGCGCGAGGAGGACGGCTCGACACGGCCGATCACCTGAGCATCGATGCCGTGGGAACGAGCTATGTCGATGATTGTCTGTGCATCGGAGGCATTGACGTAGAGTTCCATGCGTGAACCCATATTGAACACTTTATACATCTCTGCCCAGTCAGTTCCGCTTTCGCGCTGGATCATCTCGAAGAGCGGCGGAATGGGGAAGAGGTTGTCTTTGATCACGTGGAGATTGTCAATGAAGTGGAGTATCTTGGTCTGTGCACCGCCTGAGCAGTGGATCATGCCGTGGATGCGCGGACGCATCACGTCGAGAATCTGTTTGATCACGGGGGCATAGGTGCGGGTGGGGGAGAGTACCATCTTACCGGCATCGACACCGTCGACCACGGTGGGTTCGGTCAGATGTACTGAGCCTGAATATACGAGTTCGGCCGGGGTGGCGTGGTCGTAGCTTTCAGGGTAGCGTTCTGCCACGTATTTGGCGAATACGTCGTGGCGGGCGGAGGTGAGACCGTTGGAGCCCATACCACCGTTGTAGCTCTTTTCATAATCTGCCTGGCCGTAGGAGGCAAGGCCAACGATTACGTCGCCAGCCTGGATATTTCCATTGTCAATCACCTGATCGCGGCGCATACGGCAGGTTACGGTGGAGTCAACGATAATGGTGCGTACGAGGTCACCTACGTCGGCAGTTTCGCCGCCGGTGCTATATATGTCCACACCCTGTGAGCGCAGTTCGGCAAGCAACTCCTCAGTGCCGTTGATGATGGCGGCGATTACCTCGCCGGGAATCAGGTGCTTGTTGCGGCCGATGGTGGAGCTGACCAGAATGCCGGATGTGGCTCCGACACAGAGCAGGTCATCGAGATTCATGATCAGTGCATCCTGAGCTATGCCTTTCCAGACACTCAGGTCACCTGTCTCGCGCCAGTAAACATAAGCGAGCGAGGATTTAGTGCCTGCGCCGTCGGCGTGCATTATGTTGCAGTATTCAGGATCACCACCAAGTATGTCGGGGATAATCTTGCAGAATGCTTTGGGAAAGATACCCTTGTCGATGTTTTTGATAGCGGAGTGCACATCTTCCTTCGATGCGCTGACACCGCGCAGATTATATCGCTGGTCCACTTTGTCAGGAGTTTATAGGGTTGATTTCTTATTTATTTGCGTTTGCCTTTCTGGTTCTGCTGCTGTTGGCGCATCATTGCCTGCTGCTGGCGCTGAGCTTCTTCGAGACGGGCCATGAAACCGGACTTTTTGCGAGGCTTTTTAGCGTTTGCGAGCATTTCGGCGCGCACCTTGCCATCATTGACCACCCACTTGCGGATCACCCATGTCTGGATAATGGTGATGAGCAGTGACAGGAAGTAGTAGTAGCTGAGGCCGGCTGCATAATTGTTGAACCAGAAGAGGAAGATCAGAGGCATACCGTAGGTCATCAGCTTCATACCGGGCATGGCGTTGCCACCGGGTTGATTCTGCATATTGATATGAGAATAGATGATGTTGGTGGCAGTCATCAGGAGGCAGAAGAGGCTGAGGTGATTGCCGAAGGCCCAGGAGATGATGGGTATGTCTGCGTTCCAGTGTATGATGGCATCAGGGGCGGAGAGGTCATGCGCCCAAAGGAATGACTGGCCGCGCAGTTCAATGCAGGAGGGGAAGAACGAGAACATGGCGATCAGTATGGGCATCTGGAGCAGTAAAGGGAGGCAGCCCGACATCGGGTTGGCTCCGGCGCGGTTGTAAAGCTCCATAGTCTTCTGCTGGCGCACCATGGCATTTTCCTTGCCGGGGTATTTCTCATTGATCTCTTTT
>CAZKRV010000048.1:0-12446 GCA_964555345.1 uncultured Bacteroides sp. | reverse complement strand
GCTGATTTTAATATTTCACATTTTTTTACTAACTTTGCGGGCAGAACCAAAATAAGCATTTATGGAATTTTCCGCCAAACAGATAGCTGAGATAACCGGAGGCACGGTCGATGGCAATGGCGATGTGGCTGTGTCCACATTCGCCAAGATCGAAGAAGCCCGCCCCGGAGCTCTCACTTTTCTGGCTAATCCGAAATACTCACATCATATATATACTACGGGCGCGTCTGCGGTACTCGTGCGCAAGGATTTCGTAGCTGAACAGCCTGTCAGCGCCACACTTATCCGTGTCGATGATCCTTATGCCACATTGGCACAGCTCATGCGTATGGTCGACGAACTGATGCACCCGCGTTTGAAAGGCGTTGAGACTCCGAGTTATATAGCTGAGGGAGTGAAAGTGCCTGACGATGCTTATATCGGCGCTTTTGCCTATGTGGGTCGTGGCGTGGTGATCGGAGCCGGAGTGCAGATTCATCCTCAGGCCTACGTCGGCCCTGGCGTGACAATCGGCGATGGCACTATTATCTACCCCGGAGTCAAAATTTATCATGGTTGCCGCATAGGTGCACGATGCATAATTCATGCCGGTGCGGTGATCGGTGCTGATGGTTTTGGATTTGCTCCAATGCCTGACGGAAGCTACTCCAAGATTCCCCAGATGGGGCGTGTGGAGATAGCCGATGACGTGGAGATCGGCGCCAACACCACCATTGACCGCGCTACCATGGGAGCTACCCGTGTGGGCCGCGGTACCAAACTTGACAACCTCATACAGATAGCCCACAATGTAGAGGTAGGTTCTGACACCGTGATGGCCGCACAGGCCGGTGTGGCAGGCTCTACCAAAGTCGGTTCAAACTGCATGGTCGGTGGTCAGGTGGGTATTGCCGGTCATATCAAGATCGGTGACAAAGTCGGACTCGGAGCGCAGGCAGGAGTGCACACCAACACTCCTTCGGGCAGCACTTTGCTCGGCACTCCCGCCATTGACGCAAAGAAGTTTATTCGCTTGAGCGCATATTTCAACCGTCTGGCCGATATGGCTTCGCGTATAAGCGCTCTGGAAAAAGAAATAAAAAACATAACTGAAAAATGAAGCAAACCACTCTTAACGAGGGCTTCACCCTCAGCGGCAAGGGCCTCCATACAGGCCTTGACATAACCGCCGAATTTCTCCCCGCACCTGAAGGCCACGGCTATAAATTTCAGCGCACTGACCTTGAAGGTGAACCCACGATAGACGCTTTGGCTGAAAATGTAAAGGCTACGACCCGCGGTACTGTCATCGGTCGTGGCGATGCCACAGTAAGCACTATCGAACACGCCATGGCTGCTCTCTATGCCGCCGGAATTGACAATGTGCTCATTCGCGTCAACGCACCCGAAATGCCCATACTCGACGGATCTGCCCGCGACTATGCTGAAGCGATCGCCAAGGTTGGTACCAAAGAGCAGGATGCCCCGAAAGACTACTATGTGGTGAAGCAGAAGATCGAGGTGCGTGACGACACCACCGGTTCCTCGATAGTGGTGCTCCCTGACGATGAATTTTCGATTGACACAATGGTGGCTTTCGATTCACCCGTGCTTCCCAATCAGTTTGCTTCGCTCGACTCTCTGGCCGATTTCCCTACCGAGATCGCACCCAGCCGCACTTTCGTATTTGTGCGTGAGATCGAGCCGCTGGTCAAGAACAACCTCATCAAAGGCGGCGATCTGGAAAACGCTATCGTGATCTACGACACCCCCATGGACCAGAAAGAGCTTGACCACATTGCCGATCTGGTCAATTCTCCACACAAGAGCGTAGAAGCTTTCGGCTATCTCAATGACCGTCCGCTGCAGCATGACAATGAGCCGGCCCGCCACAAGCTGCTCGATGTGCTTGGCGATCTGGCACTCATCGGTCGTCCACTCAAAGGCAAGGTCATTGCCACCCGTCCCGGCCACTCGCTCAACACCACTTTGTCTAAGCAGATTCGTAAGGAACTGAAGCGTCAGGAAATACAGGCTCCTGTTTACAATCCCAATATCGAGCCGCTCATGGACGTGAACCGTATCCGTGAACTCCTGCCTCACCGCTATCCCTTCCTGCTTGTCGACAAGATCATAGACAAGAGTGACCGCCACATCGTAGGTGTGAAGAATGTCACCGTCAACGAACCTTTCTTCCAGGGACATTTCCCTCAGGAACCCGTGCTCCCCGGTGTGCTCATGGTCGAGGCTATGGCCCAGACAGGCGGTCTGCTTGTGCTCTCAACCGTGCCTGATCCCGAACGCTACTCCACTTACTTCATGAAGATCGACAATGTGCGTTTCCGACAGAAGGTTGTGCCCGGCGATACCCTCGTGTTCCACGTTTCGTTCATGACTGAGCTCCGTCGCGGCTGTGCCGTGATGAAAGGCTATGCTTTCGTTGGCGAAAAGATCGTGACGGAATGTGAATTCATGGCCCAGATCGTAAAAAACAAGCAAAATCACCCCACACTATGACAACCCAACAGCCGCTCGCTTCAATCCATCCCGATGCTAAAATTGCCGAAGGTGTCGTTATAGATCCCTTTGTAACCATTGCCGGTGACGTGGAAATCGGTGAGGGCACACACATCTGCTCTCATGCCGTAATCATGGACGGAGCGAGGATCGGACGCAACTGCACGATTTTCCCCGGAGCTGTAGTCGCCGCTATTCCTCAGGACCTTAAGTTCCGTGGAGAGAAAACATATGCCTTTATCGGTGACAATACCGTGCTCCGCGAGTGCGTGACCGTCAATCGCGGCACTGCCTCCAAAGGTTTTACCCGTGTGGGCGACCATTGCCTAATCATGGCTTATTGTCATGTGGCTCACGACACCATTGTCGGCAACCACGTGATCATGTCAAATTCCACGCAGCTCGCCGGAGAAGTGGTGATCGATGACTTCGCCGTGATTGGTGGCGGATCGCTCATTCACCAGTTCTGCCATATCGGCGCGCACGTGATGCTCCAGGGCGGATCTTTGGTTAACAAAGACGTGCCACCCTACGTCAAGGCCGGACGCGAACCTCTTGCCTATGCCGGTATCAACTCCATCGGCCTACGCCGCAGGGAGTTTTCCTCGGAGATAATCCGCGAGATTCAGGAAACCTACCGCTACGTGTTCCAGTCCAACCTCAACGTGTCGTCGGCTCTCGAATGTATTGAAGCCGAACTTCCCGCCACCAAAGAGCGTGACGAGATCATACAGTTTATACGCAACTCACGCCGCGGCATCATCAAGAGTTACTTCTGATCCGATTGCTGCAATTTTGTTTGAATCTATAGAGAGGCCGGTGATGCTTTTGACGCGTCACCGGCCTCTTAGCTCTTAAACTATCGTGTGCGCTAAGGTGTTGTTAACTATGAGAGAGTCATAGATGACTCCGCTCATGTTTCAACCATGGATAAGCCTACAACAGCCTCACCTCAGCCTCAGCTCCACGCCGGACGTAAGCGCGTCGAACACAGCATCATCACGTTGCTTCACGTCTGCGTGCTCATCGCTTCGCTCGCACTTATACTCGTTATTTCCTGGGATACTTTCCACAATCTCTCCTTTATAGCCAACCCCTTCTATCTCAAGATTCAGTACTGGATCTGTCTGTTCTTCCTATTCGACATAGCCGTGGAGTGGCTTATGAGCGATCATAAACTCCACTATCTGTGGAGCAATCTGCTCTTTATTGCCGTAAGTATACCCTACGTCAACATTATCAGCCACTACCACCTCTCGGTGCCGGAAGTCGTGCAATATGCATTGCGTTTCATGCCACTGCTTCGTGCGGCCTACGTGCTTGCTCTGGTGAGCGGACTCCTGGCCGGTAACCGTATAAACTCCATGTTTACAGCCTATATGACCTTGCTTGTGGCTACGCTATATTTCGGCTCGATGATGTTTTTCCTCGAAGAGCGCGGAGTCAATCCGGGTGTGGGCAGCTATTGGGATGCCCTCTGGTGGGCCATTATGGACATGACCACATGCGGCTCTTCGATAGAAGAACTTACTCCCACCGGTCAGGTGCTGGGAGTGCTCCTTTCAGCCGAGGGCCTCATTCTCTTCCCGGTTTTCACCGTCTACGTTACAGCGGCTTTCTCTAAGTCACCCTCCAAAGCTTGATTTCCGAAGCTTTAGAAGGATATAACGGTGGACTGACCGGGCTGTAGAGAGATGTCGCGGGTCTGTGAGCCGTAGCTCACTTTGCAGTCGCCGCCATGGCGGGCGGTGATGCGGGCGCTGGTCAGGGTGCCGTTTTTCCAGTCGATGTCTACTTCGTAGCCGCCACGTGCTACAAGGCCCGATACGTGGCCGTCAGCCCATGCCGACGGGAGGGCCGGAAGCAGTTCGATGGCTCCGTCGTGGCTCTGCAGCAGGAGTTCGGCCATGCCTGCGGTACCACCGAAGTTACCGTCGATCTGAAATGGCGGATGTAGGTCCCAGAGGTTGTCTGCCGTGCCCTGTTTGAGTAAGTTGCCGAGGAGTATGTAAGCGTGGTCGCCGTCATGCAGGCGTGCCCAATGATTGAGCTTCCAACCCATAGACCAGCCTGTGGCAGCGTCGCCTCGCTGTCGGAGGGTGGTTTTGCACGCTTCGATAAGGTCAGGTGTGGCAGAGTGGGTTATGCTATTGCCGGGATGCAGACCGAACAGGTGGTTGGTGTGACGGTGCTGGTCAGCGGGATCATCTATGTCGGCAAGCCATTCCTGCAACTGACCGTGCTGGCCAATGCGGTAAGGGGTCATGCGGGCGAGCTTTTCGCGCCATTCGGCAGAGCGTGATGAATCCAGTTCGAGATCGTCGGCCGACGCAATAGCGTCGGCAAGGATCTGGCGGGTAACGGCGTTGGCATAGGTTGCTCCGAGGCTGATCGGACCATGTTCCGGCGAGTATGAAGGAGCTGAGGTGAGGGTGCCGTCGGGGAGTTCGAAGAGCAGGTCGGCGCAGAAATCTGCGCTTTCGGAGATGATTGGCCATGCTACTTCGGCGAGCCAGAGGCTGTCACGTGAAAATTCATAAGCATCGCGCAGCTGCGATGCAAGCCATGCACCGGCTGTCGGATTGTAGTTCCACGTCATGTCGGCGGAATTGAGAGGCGCCGTAAATCCGAATATATTGGCTGATATGGAGGCGGTCCAGCCGCGTGCTCCAAACATTTCGCGTGCGGTAACGCGCCCGGGAGCCACCTGTGAGCGGATAAAGTCTGTGTATGGCTCGAAACATTCGGCGAGGTTGGTCACAAGAGCGGGCCAGTAGTTCATCTGCACATTGATGTTGTTGTGATAGTCCATGTGCCATGGCCCGTCAGTGTTGTTGTGCCATAGTCCCTGAAGGTTTGCCGGCATTGAGCCGGGGCGGGAAGAGGCTATGAGCAGGTAGCGTCCGAAGTTAAAGTAGAGTTCTTCGAGCGCCGGGTCGGGAGTGTCCTGACGATAGCTCTTTAATCGGTCGGGAGTGGAGAGAGTGGTGACGGCCCCTTCGGGCGATATGCTGAGGTGCATACGGTCATAGAGGCTGCGGTAGTCGGCAATGTGGTCGGCGAGTAGCTTCTCCGGCGATTTGGCGGCGGCTGTCATGGCACGTCGGGTCACCACCGGTTTCGGGTTACTTCCCACATATGCGAGAGGATCAGTCGGATCCGGATTGAGGTTGAGCCGGTAGTCGGTTGCGGCAGCCAATATGAATGTCGCGTCGGTAGCGCCGGTCACCGTGATTGTGCCATTGCCGGGATCGGCTGACACGGATCCGGTTCCGCCGGTTATCACAGGCATTACGGAGAGTCCCCATCTCATGCCGTTGTCGTCAAGATGGCCTTCAAACGTGAGGCCTCCGCCCGGAAGTTCCACTACCTCGTCAATCGGGTTAGGCACCTGCAGGGTAAACATCAGATTCTGTGGAGCTGTTGAGCGGTAGCGCCACATCTGTATGCTGTCAGGGGCCGAAGCCATGTATGTGCGGGAGTAGTGTGCGCCATCGGCATCAAATTCAACTGTAGCCGTAGCATCGGCTATGTCCAGTGCGCGGGAATAACCGCTAATGTCGTTTTCATCAATGTCGGTGACCACACGTGCCTCGCCAAGCACGGTGAAAGTTCCGAACGCTGATCCGTTTTCATAACCTATCGTCCCTCTGAAATTACGGGCGAGCAGGGAATAAGCCTCGTCATCATGTCCGTCAAGCAGCAGTTGGCGTATCTGCGGCATTACTGAGTCTGGCACATGGCGGTTTTGTGCCCAATATGCTTCGGCACCGGTGGCGGGACCTCCATGCCAGAGCGTTTTTTCGTTAAGTATGATGCGGTCTGTGGCTACGGAGCCAAGTATGGAGGCCCCGAAGTGTCCGTTGCCGATAGGCAGCGACAGACGTTCCCACTGTTGGGTAGGGGTACCGTCTTTGGCAAGCCATGCCGGCGGAGTGACCGACGACACGGGTTCTGTAAACATTATGGCCTCGGTCGCTTTATATTCTTTGGCTGATATGGCCGCACCGGCCAGTAGCGCTATGGCTGCGGGTAGCAGTATTTTCATGGTTTATCTTCGTGTACTTATATTTTTATACCTGAACGCGGGCAAACGGCACTGCATCTATCGGACAAAAATCGCCTTCGAGATACTTGAAATAGGCTGCGGTAGCTATCATGGCGGCATTGTCGGTGGTGAATTTCCTGGCAGGAATAAACGGAGTGATGCCACGTTCGGTGCAAAAGCGTTCAACTGCTTCACGCACTCCGCTGTTGGCGCTCACGCCTCCGCCTATTGCTACTTGTGAAGCTCCGGTCTGCTCCACTGCCGGGGCAAGTTTGCCGAGCAATATATCTATTATGGTGCGCTGGAGTGACGCAGCCAGATCGGCGCGGTTATTCGCTATGAAGTCGGGATCGGCCTTTTCGCCGTCGCGCACGGTATAGAGGAAACTCGTCTTGAGACCGCTGAAGCTATAGTCAAGTCCGGGTATGTGTGGTTTGGAAAAACGGAATGCTTTCGGATTGCCCTCTGCGGCCAAGCGGTCTATGTGCGGACCACCGGGGTAGGGGAGTCCCATCACTTTCGCGCATTTATCAAATGCTTCTCCGGCTGCGTCATCGATGGTGCGACCCAGAATCTCCATGTCGGAAGGCGATTTTACCCATATCAGCTGCGAGTTTCCTCCGGATATCAGCAGGGTCAGAAACGGGAATTGTGGCACCTGATCCGATTCGCTCTCGCGCACGAAGTGGCAGAGCACGTGGCCGTGGAGATGATTCACGTCGATCAGCGGTATGTCGAGCCCCGTGGCCAGGCCTTTGGCAAACGAAGTGCCCACCAGAAGCGAGCCGAGCAAACCTGGTCCGCGGGTGAAGGCCACTGCCGAGATGTCGGTACGCTCTACCCCGGCGCGGCGCAGTGCGGTGTCTACCACCGGCACAATATTTTGTTGATGCGCGCGCGAGGCCAGCTCGGGCACCACGCCGCCATATTCCTCGTGTACGCTCTGCGATGCGATCACATTGCTGCGCAGTAATCCGTCGACCACCACCGCAGCCGAAGTGTCGTCACACGATGACTCTATGCCGAGGATTACCACCGGCTTCTTGTCTTTCTGCTGTTTCATATTGAGAGGTCTGCAGATTAAAATACGTAGCCTATGCCTACGGTCACGAGGGCGGTGTCAAACCGCTTTGCATAAGCGTATTTCCCTTCTGCGAAGATTTTCAACCCCATCATGGCTGACGGTTTCCACTCCACGCCCCCGCCTACGTTGAAACCGAGGCGGTCATAGTGGCGCTTGTTGGCCTCCGACTCCACATTCCAGCGCGACACGCTGACACCGGCCAGAGGATAAACCTTGAATCGCGATCCGGTAAGCTCCCATGGCGACTGCACGTCAATGTTGAGCAGAAAAGCATCTGTGCTGTTGTGAGTGAATTGATAGGCTATTGATGGGGTGATGCGCAGGTGGGGCAGTACTCCAAGCCCAAAATATACGCCGGCCACAGGGGCGGGGGCATCTGTCGACACGCCGCCGAGAAGGCCAACTGATTTTTCAGACGCATATGCTGGAACGGCCGAACCGATCAGCAGCGCCAAAGTCACTAAAAATGCATTTATTTTTCTCTTCATCGGAATCACATGTTATCTGGCTACAAAATTACAAAATTTTTCGTATATTTGCACCGTAATTACATACCATCAAAATCACAGAAATGTCATTTCCTATAATCTCGGCCGAAGAGGCCGCATCACACATCAAGAATGGCGACACCGTGGGCCTGTCGGGTTTCACCGCTCCGGGTGTGCCTAAAGACACTTTCGATGCTGTGGCCGCTCAGGCCATCAAAGAGCATGAAGCCGGTCGCCCTTACAAGATCAGTCTTTTTACCGGTGCTTCGACCAATATGCACGTTGACGGCGCCCTGTCAAACGCTAACGCCGTTGATCGCCGTGCTCCCTATCAGAACACTCCCGATATGCGTAAGCGCATCAATGCGCACGACACGCACTACTTCGACCAGCACCTGTCTGAAATGGCCCAGAAACTCCGCTACGGCTTCCTGGGCGACATTGACGTGGCAGTGATCGAGGCTGCCGATGTGCAGCCCGACGGACGCCTGGTGCTCGGCACCGGTGCCGGCATCGTCACCACTGTGGCAAAGATGGCCAAGAAGATCATCATCGAACACAACTCGGCTATCAACCCCAAGATCGAAGGTCTGCATGACCTCTATATGCCTGCCGATCCTCCACATCGCCGCGAGATACCAATCTATTCGCCCAAAGACCGCATAGGCTCACCTTATCTCTATGTTGATCCAAAGAAGGTGATCGGCGTGGTCAATACTCATCAGCTTGATGGCGTGAAGCCTTTCACTGCACTTGATGACACCACTAAGAAGATCGGTCAGAACGTGTGTGAGTTCCTTATCGGTGAACTCCGGGCCGGTCGTCTTCCCAAGGAATTCCTGCCTATCCAGAGCGGCGTGGGCAACGTGGCCAATGCCGTGCTCTATGGCCTGGCCGATGCCACTGAGATCCCTCCTTTCGCCATGTATACCGAAGTGGTGCAGGATGCCGTGCTTGACCTGATGGAACGTGACCGCTGCGTATTTGCCAGCACCTGTTCCCTCACCATGAGTGACGAGACCCAGGCCCGCTTCTTCGCTCATGATCCGGAATTCTGCCGCCGCGTAGTGATCCGTCCCAGCGAATTGAGCAATAATCCGGAAGTGATCCGCCGACTCGGTGTGATAGCCATGAACACCGCTCTCGAGGCTGACATCTTCGGTGCCATTAACTCCACCCACGTGCTCGGCACCAAGATGATGAACGGCATCGGCGGTTCAGGTGACTTCACTCGCAACGGCTACCTGTCGATCTTCTCCTGCCCCTCCGTGACCAAGGGCGGCGCTATTTCCAATATCGTGCCTATGGTGGCTCACATGGACCACAGCGAACACTCCGTCGATATTCTCGTGACCGATCAGGGTGTGGCCGATCTGCGCGGCAAGGATCCCGTACAGCGTGCCGAGCTTATCATCAATAACTGCGCTCATCCTGACTATCGTCCGCTGCTGCGTGAGTATCTGCGTATCGGCCGTGGCGGTCAGACCCCTCATGTGCTCGAAAAAGCTTTCGCATTCCACGTGGCCTTCAACGAGACCGGCGATATGCGCAACGCAAAGCTCTAATATACCTAAATTAAGGTATTGCCACTCTTGCGAATTGGCCGTACCTTTGCACCGGATAATTAATTATAAGGTGTTTGTTAAAAAAATAAGCGTGACCGATCTGATTCGGCCACGCTTTTTTTCATGGCTGAAAATGACTATCTTTGCGGAAAGTTTTTTTGAACCCGATAACATTGAATCATAAGATATGAAGCAGTATAGTCCGGCTCCTGTGGAGCTTGATGGCCAGGCTCGCGTGGCCGTGATACGTACCGAGTGGAATTCTCACATTACCTCTCTGCTTGCTGACGGGGCGGTGGAGACCCTGCGTAAGGCCGGGGCCGAAGCTGAGCTTTTCGTCGTGCCCGGAGCTGTAGAGCTGACGTTTGCCGCGCAGAAGGTTATCGACTCCGAAGAGTTTGATGCCGTGATCGTGCATGGTTGCGTGATCAAGGGCGATACTCCTCATTTTGACTATGTGTGCCAGAGCGTTACACAAGGAATCACTGCACTGAATGTCGACAGCCCCATACCGGTGATTTTCGGCGTGCTGACTGTGCTGACCGAGCAGCAGGCACTTGATCGCTGCGGAGGTCCGGCCGGTCACAAGGGCATCGAAGCCGCCACTACCGCCCTCTCCATGATTGCCTTCAACGACCGCTTCCGCCTTTGACGGCTGCAGGCGGTGGAGATTATGTGGAGAAATTTTGAAAAATCGGGGAGAGAATTTGCATTCTTTTTCGTAACTTTGCACTTTCAAATCCAAAAAAGATAAAAAGTTATGGCAGAGAATACCCGACAGATCAAAACCGCGTTGATTTCAGTCTTTTATAAAGACGGTCTTGAAGAAATACTGGAAATGCTCCACAAGGACGGAGTGCGTTTCCTCTCCACCGGTGGCACCGAATCATTTATTAAGTCGCTGGGCTATGACTGCGATGCAGTCGAAGACCTCACCGGCTATCCCTCCATTCTGGGTGGCCGTGTAAAGACGCTTCACCCCAAGGTGTTCGGCGGCATACTCAATCGTCGTGAAAATGCCGGTGACCGCGAGCAGATCGCACAGTATGAAATCCCCGAAATCGATCTGGTGATCGTTGACCTCTATCCCTTCGAAGCCACTGTGGCTTCCGGCGCATCTGATGCCGACATCATTGAGAAAATCGATATAGGTGGTATCTCCCTGATCCGTGCTGCCGCTAAAAACTGGCGCGATGTGGTCATCGTGGCTTCAAAAGCACAGTATGGACCTCTGGCCGAGATGCTCCGCGCTCAGGGTGCCAACTCCACTGCCGACCAGCGTCGCTGGTTTGCTAAAGAAGCTTTTGCTGTGAGCAGCGGCTATGACTCTGCCATCTTCAATTATTTTGACCGTGAGGGCGGCCCCTCTGCACTGCGTGTGGCCGTCGACTGCCCCAAGCCGATGCGCTATGGTGAAAATCCCCATCAGCAGGGCTATTTCTTCGGCGACTTCAACAAGATGTTCACCCAGCTCCACGGCAAGGAGATCTCCTACAACAATCTGCTTGACATTGATGCCGCAGTGAGCCTGATGGCCGAATTCACCGAGCCTACTTTTGCCGTGCTCAAGCATAACAATGCCTGTGGCGTAGCCACCCGCTCCACCATTGCCGAGGCATGGCGCGACGCTCTGGCCGGTGACCCTGTCAGCGCTTTTGGCGGTGTGCTGATCACCAACGGCACCGTTGACGCTGAAG
The DNA here is from genome assembly GCA_964555345.1 of uncultured Bacteroides sp. Classification (GTDB taxonomy): domain Bacteria; phylum Bacteroidota; class Bacteroidia; order Bacteroidales; family Muribaculaceae; genus UBA3263. The sequence goes on along the minus strand of CAZKRV010000048.1, from coordinate 1,068 downwards.
CTGCCAAGGAGATCAACACCATTTTCTTTGAAGTGATCATCGCTCCGGCCTATACCGACGAGGCTCTCGAAGTGCTCAAGTCGAAGAAAAACCGCATCATTCTGGTGCAGCATTCTCCCCTGACCACCACAATGGCTTATCGCTCATGCCTGAACGGTGCGCTGCTTCAGCAACGCGACCTCAAGGTCGAAACCGCACAGGATCTCACCCCGGTAACCAATACTCCGGTTGATCCCTCGCAGATTGAAGACCTGCTCTTCGCCAACAAGCTGGTGAAGCACTCCAAGAGCAATGCCATCGTTCTGGCCAAAAACCGCCAGCTCCTGGCCAGTGGTGTGGGCCAGACCTCACGCGTCGACTCGCTCAAGCAGGCCATTGCCAAGGCCCAGGGCTTCGGCTTTGAACTGAAGGGCGCCGTAATGGCAAGTGATGCCTTCTTCCCCTTCCCCGACTGCGTTGAGATAGCCCATCAGGCAGGCATCGATGCCGTGATTCAGCCCGGCGGTTCGATCCGTGACCAGGAAACCATCGACTATTGTAATGCCAACTCCGTGGCAATGGTCACCACCGGCATCCGTCACTTCAAGCACTAAACCAAGTCGGTAAAAACTCTCAACTCTTTAATTCACAATGGGTCTTTTCTCTTTGACCAAGGAGATCGCTATTGACCTCGGCACGGCCAATACCATAATTCTCCACAACGACAAGATCGTGATCGACGAGCCGTCGATTGTCGCTATAAACAAAAACACTCAGAAGCTTGAGGCCGTGGGGCGTGAAGCCAAGCTGATGCAGGGACGTGAAAGTCCCCACATCATGACCATACGTCCGCTGCGTCAGGGTGTGATCGCCGACTTCAATGCCGCAGAGCTGATGATCCGCGGTCTGGTCAAGAAGTCAAGCGGCAAGCGCACTTGGTTTAGCCCGAGTCTGCGTATGGTGGTAGGTATACCCTCCGGCTCGACCGAAGTCGAGATCCGTGCCGTGCGTGACTCGAGCGAGCATGCCGGTGCCAATGCTGTCGCATTCTACCAAAGGCAGTGCAAAACACCCGTTGGTTGACAAAGT
>CAZKRV010000047.1:0-12464 GCA_964555345.1 uncultured Bacteroides sp. | reverse complement strand
GACCCCGAGATTACAAATCACGTGCTCTGGCCAACTGAGCTAAAGAGGCAGCTCTATTGCGTCGCGGCGCCATCGCTTTAGCGCCTTAGCGAGTGCAAAGTTATTGCAAGATTTTGAACTGTGCAAATATTTCAACAAAAAAAATCGACATTTTTTCTTTGACGGCTCATACAACCTTGATATGCAAGCAAATAATACAGGGGATAATTTTACACACCCCCTGCATTTTTTTATTCACTGCGCAGCGAATTCACAGGATTGTCCAGTGCGGTGCGCAGTGTCAGAGCCGCAGCAATTGCACCCACAGCCACCGCAAGCAACAGCGCGCCCAAACACTGCAGCCAGACTATTCCATCGGCCGTCATGGCAAACAGAGTGAGCCAGCCGCGCCCGACCAACCATGCACCCACAGTGCCCGCCACGATGGCCGGCACCGCTGTCAGCATCACAGACCGGGTCAGCATCTCCACTATGTCAGCGGCCGATGCGCCCGAAATTTTGCGTATGGCGATCTCCTTGGTGCGCAGAGCCACCTCGTCACGCAGATAGGCCAGCAGACCCATTGCCGCGATCAGCATGATCATCACCACCGACACCATGGCCAGAAACCTGAACGTGTTCACTTCGCCATAGTCAGCCCGCAGCATCATGCCATAGTCCCACACATCGACCTCCCGCCCGGGACTCTTCGCGGGCAAGTCGTTACGCAGGCGGGCAAAGTTTTCATCAAACGGCGCGGCCAACTTCACAAGCCAGAAGCCTCCCGTCAGGTCGGCCGAAAGCTCCAGCCATGAGGGCAACTGCTCCTCGAAGTAGTTGCCGGTGCATATGTCATCATACACGGCCACCACTTTATAATGCTCCTCATATTCATCACCGGCCATGGTATACTTATACATGAAGTTCTGCCCGATGGCGTCCTCTTCATGCCAGCCCATTCGTCCTGCAAAACTGCGGCTCACAGCCACGTCTACCGGCACGCCGTCGCCGACACCGAAACAGCCGAAAACGTTGGTAGACTTCACGTCAGAGAGTGATCCTGCCACCACGTGCATATCAAGAAGGTCAAACAGCCCCACGGCGCTGTGCCCCTTCTTGGAGTTGAACGATCCACGGCCGTCAGGCCTCTCCACTGTCAGCATTGACATATGTATGCCCGGATAGAATGCGGTCGAAACCACACCCTCCACGTAGGGCAACGATTTGATCAGCATCTGATCAGCCTCCATTTCCGACATCGTCGTGCCACCTTGGAGAGAGCGGAAGCACACATAGGCCAGATTTTCGTCAGTGAATCCTTTGTATGACGTGGTCACATACTTATATTGTGTCATCACCGTCAGCGTCAGAGCCAGAGCGAAGGCTGTAGCGGCCAGTTCCAGTCCGAGCAGCACCGTTTTCCACGCCCGGCGCTTATGCCGGAAGTGGCGAAACACATGGGCCACCGGCAAACGGGCCATCATCACTGCCGGCACAGCAGCGCTTGCGGCAAACACCACGGCGATCATCACCAGCGGCACCCACAGACGCGACCACGACATGTAGGATGTCAGATAATGGTGCAGTTCATCATTCTGCATCACCACATAACAAAACGCAGCAGCCACCACCGATGCGCCGAGCATCAGCAACCCCGTTTCGCCGGCAAACATCGCCGCGACTCCGGCTCCGCTCTCTCCGAAGCATTTCTGCACACCGATCACCCGGCTGCGTGCCGGCAGCGAGGCAATCACGAGCAGTATATAGTTCAGCACAGTTACCGTCACCACCAGCATGGCGAGCACGCCCATGATCCAGACCATGAGTTTCACGCCATCGTCGGCCATGAACGTATCGCGCAGCGGTGCCGGTGTGATTTCAGGCTTCAACCGGCCAAGGGCGGCGGCAAACTCATCTGCTCCGATTTCATCTTTCAGTTTCACGTATGTGCGTCCGCGACTAATGGGTTCGGTGCTCTGTGCGTCGCACAGCACTTCCACTGAGGCGAGCGTCGATTCTTCAGGTATATTCTTGAAGACTCCCCCGACCACACATTGGGCGGCATACATATTTAATTGGAAGATGTGCAGCTCACGTCCGACCACGTCGGTCGAGGCAAACAGCTCCATAGCGGCCTTCTCGCTCAGCCATAGCGTCGTCCTGCCGTCACGCGGAGCAGGTCCACCGGCCATCAGTTCTACGCCGAAAGTGCCGAAAAAGTCACCGGCCACGTAATTAAACACCATTTCCGACTTCACGGGTCCGGCGCTGTCATTGATCTCGACCTCGGAATAATATCCCCATTCGCCCACCGTCGCATGGCTTTCTATCTGGTCAGCCAGCCGGTCAGCTATCTCATCAGCCTCCCTCACTGCGATGCTCGCGTTGCGCTCCGGTCCGGCATCACCGCGCTCCACTTCAGTCCAAAGCTGGAAGATCCTATCATGGTCCGGGAAGCAGGTGTCCACACTCATGTCACGCGCCACCCGCGTCATCAGCAGGGTGCCGATGGCCAGCCCGAGACCGAGGGCCACCACCTTGAAAGCGGTGATCCACGGTGTCGAAGCCAGCGTGCGCAATATCAGTCTTAACCTCATATATCCGATGCCATCATTCGTTTCTCAGCGAATTCACGGGATTGTCCAGTGCGGTGCGCAGCGTCAGAGCCGCAGCAATTGCGGCTACAACAACTGCCACGCCCAACGCTCCCAGACATTGCAGCCAGACTATTCCATCGGCCGTCACGGCAAACTGGGCGAGCCAGTCGCGCCCGACAAGCCATGCCGCCACTGTGCCCACCACGATGGCCGGCACCGCCGTCAGCATCACAGACCGGGCCAGCATCTCCACTATGTCGGCAGCCGATGCGCCCGAAATCTTGCGTATGGCTATCTCCTTGGTGCGCTGTGCCACTTCGTCGCGCAGATAGGCCAGCAAGCCCATCGCCGCGATCAGCATGATCATCGCGGCCGACACGAGCACCATGATACGGTAGACATTCACCTCGGCATACCTCTGCATCTGTAACTCGCGATATGTACTTACCCTATATTCATTATCAAGTTGCAGCCTGCGCATGTCATTAGAGAGCCGCTCCACATTTTCATCAATCGGATCGGCAACTTTCACATAATACCGAATGGCATTATCGTTACGGTCCACGATCGACAGGAACGACGGTCGCAACATATCGCACCTATAAAACGATTCAAACATGAAGTCTTCATAGACTGCCTTGACCCTATAATAACTGTAGGTATCCACATAACTATTATGTATGCAGAAGGTCTTGCCCACAGCATCGGCAATATCCCACCCCATGACATCGGCAAACCGGCGACTCACAGCCGCCATCTCCGTATCATCTTCGTCGTCCTCCTCATCATCATCGACATAAGGGCTTGGACCGAATATTGCTCCGTCAAAGCCGCCGACCAGCAACGGTATTTCCATTGTTTTGAAAAATTCGATATCAACTTCGCCGGTATATACATCGGTGCCTGTCTTGGAGTCCTCGTCAGGATACACCGTGTCGTCCAAGCCGCTGCTACCAGGATAGAAAGTAGCCGAAGTATAGCTCTTGACATACGGCTCGTTATCCAGCATATCGGACACAATGTGATTCCTATCCCATATGTTATCGATCTCCACCAGACCATCTTTGCTGAATCCTTGAGCAGATTCCGATACGTGATGATACTGCACCATGATCGCGATCATGAGTCCCGCCACGAAGGCCAGAATACCTATCTCAAGGAAGAGCAGCGTCCTCTTCCACACTCCGCGCCGATGCTTGAACGTGCGGAAAACCTGCTGCACCGGTATCCGGGCCATGAATGCCGCGGGCACTGCTGCTGCGGCTACAAACACCACGCCCACAACTGCTGCAAGCACCCACAGGCGCGAAAAAGCCACATGGTCCGTCACATAATAATGCACAGTGTCAGTAAAGCATACGGCCGACCACAAATACAGCAAGGCCATCACCGCAAACGCGCCGAGCATCACCACGGCCGTCTCGCCCGCAAACATGGCCATCACATCGGCTGCCGATGCACCAAAACACTTCTGCACTCCCACAACCCTGGCCCTCTGCCGGAGCGATGCCAGACTCAGCAATATATAATTCATCACCGTGACAAGCAGCACCACTGCTGCAAGCAGGCTCATCATCAGGGTGCGCTGTCTGTTAGCCTTGGTCTTGACCGTGGTGTCGCGCAGCGGAGCCACATCTATCACCGCGGCCTTATCCTCGGAATCGGGGTGTAGCGTCTGCCAGATCTTGTTGACTTCAAGTGCAAAGGCCTCGCGGTCCTCGCCTCGTTTCAGTTTCAGAAATAGCTTTGGCGAAAATATCATCGATGTAGGCCCTTTTCCGTCACTCACAAAAGAGTTCATATAAAATATCGAACTCTCCTCCGGCAACTTGCGATACACGCCACCGACCACACACGAGGGCAGTCCCTGTATCATCAGGCGTTGACCCACAGCCACCGAGTCGCCAAACAGCGACTCCGCCATCTCGTCACTAAGCCATATCATCGGCTGTCCGTCGACCACATCGCCGCTTCCCTGCAGCAACTCCAACCCGAAAGTGTCGAAGAAACCGTCGGAACACTGAAAAGTTGCCACCTTCCCGAGCGGCTCGCGGCTATCAGAGCCATAAGCATCAACGACCATGGCATAACTATCCATACTGACCACACCGTCGATCCTGTCAGCCAGACGCGTACGTATCTCCTCGGCCAGAATCGGATCCACCTTGTCATTGCGGTTCGACTCGCCTGAAGCATATGTGGTGTTGACCCACACCTGACAGATCCGCTTATAATCCGGATAGCAGGTGTCATAACTATTATCATGAGCCACGCGCATCAGCAGAAATCCGCCGATAGCCAGCCCCACGCCGAGGGCCAGCACCTTGAAGGCGGTGATCCACGGCGTCGAGGCCAGAGTGCGCAATATCAATCTCAGTTTCATAATATTCTCTACTTTTTCTTTTTTTATTCACTGCGGAGTGATTTCACCGGATTGTCCAGCGCGGTGCGCAATGTCAGCGCCACCACTCCGCCACACACGGCCACTATCAGCACAACAGCCCCCGAACAGAGCAGCCCGATGGTGTTGTCGCCCGTCACGGCAAACTGCTCGAGCCACCGGCGGCCAACCGCTGCAGCAGCCACAGTGCCCACAGCCACGGCCGGCACACACAGCTTCGCCACCGATCCGGTCAGCATCTCCACTATGTCGGTGGCCGAGGCCCCGTTGATCTTCCTGATCGCTATCTCCTTGGTGCGCCGTGCCACTTCATCGCGCAGATAGGCCAACAGACCCATCGCTGCGATCAGCACTATCATCACCGCCGACAGCATGGCCAGTATCCTGAACGAATTGACCTCTTGATAGGGCTGACGCAGCTCTTCGCCATAGTCAGCCACTTCCACGCCCATATCCGGAAATGCAGCGGCAAGTTCCGCCGAGAATCGGTCAAGATTCTCTTCAAACGGAGTATTGAGGCGGGCAAATATCCGTCCGTTAGGCGCCTGCGTCAGTTTTATGAACGAAGGCATCGGAGCCTTGTAGAAACCACTCATATTGAAGTCCTCATACACAGCCACCACATTAAACGGCTGCATATAGCCTATGCCGCTGTTGCTGATCACGAAGGTGCGCCCTATGGCGTCAGCGATCCCCCACCCCATCTTCTCGGCCATAGACCGGCTTATGGCAGCATCGGCCGGAGCCCGATCCTCTCCGCTCCTGAACGATGTAGACTCAGGTGTGACAGTGATGCCGTTTAAATTGCCGGCAACCACAGGTATATCGAAGAATGAGAACATATCCGGAGAAGCCCAGTCATACATCACGTCAAACACTCCTCCGCCGGGCTGAGTCACCGGCACACTCCTGAACGTATGGTCCAAACCGGGTTTCACTCCTGACCACACGGCCGAAACGGACTGCGGAGCGGAACTGACGGCAGCAAACAGAGCATTGCAGTCAGCTTTTCCGGGAGTGACGGTCACTAACCTTGACTGATCGAAGCCCTTGTCACCATCGGCCACCATGGCATATTGCTGCATGGCCACCACTGTCAGCCCGAAGGCAAACGCCACCGACGCAAGCTCAATGGCAAGCAGTCCCACCTTCCACGCGCCGCGACGGGTGCGGAAGTTTCTGAACACAACTGCCACCGGCACCCGCGCCATAACCAGCGATGGGGCCACCACCGTGCCGACAAACATCAGCACCAGTACCCCACCGAGCACCCACAGACGCGATGCCGCGACATATGAGGTCACCGATACGTGCAGCGTGTCATGAAAGAATGTGACCGACAGATAATACAAAAGAGCCACCACAATAAGAGCACCGGCCATCAGTATTGCCGTTTCTATCGCAAACATTCCGGCGATATCCATGCCCGACGAACCGCAGCACTTCCGCACACCGATCGACTTGGCGCGCGAGGCGAGCGATGACAGAGCCAGGAGCACATAGTTCATTATCGTCACGAAGATCACCAATGCGGCCATCACTACCATGATCATATTGGCGCGCTCCACCTGCTCGCTCTTGCGGTAGCTGTCACGCAGCAGCGAAACTGTCACCGCCGATGTCATCTGCTCCGAATCGGGCATCATCGTTTTCCACAGTTTGTCGAGGTCATCACCGAACTGCTCCGGATCCACCCCCTTTTTCAGCTTTATGTAGACCGTGGTCATCATTCGCATATCGCCATGACCGGAATCATTTCGACCTGCATCACACATTATCGCCTTTATTCCGAGTGTAGAAAGTTCAGGCAGCGGCTTGAACACACCGCCCACCACATAGTCATTGCAGCCATAAAGGGTCATACCATGTCCCACCGGATCCGTATTACCGAAAAGTTCGCGGGCCACGTCCTCATCAATCCAGAGAGTGTTGACGCTGCCGTCACTGCTCTGCGAACCTGATGTCAGTTCAAGACCGAAAACGGAAAATATCTCCGGTCCGCTTTGGTTTCCGATAAAATCATCGCACTCCGTACCGATATCGGTCGTAGCCGGGCCCTGGATTCCGCCATCCACCATAACCATAGACTCGATCTTGTCTCCCATCTTCTCGCTTACCGCTCCGGCAAATGCAGGAGTCGATCTGGGCACGTGCATCGGTTCCCGGCCCTCCATCTCCACATCAGTGTAGATGCAATATATCCGGTCATAATCGGGATAACACGTGTCTATACTCTGGTCATGAGCCACACGCATAAGCAAGAATCCGCCTATGGCAAGCCCGAATCCGAGGGCCAGCACCTTGAAGGCGGTGATCCACGGCGTCGAGGCCAGAGTGCGCAATACCAGCTTCAGTCTCATTGCTCACGGTCATTTGAACGTTCGGAAACAATGTGGCCGTCAAACAGGTTGACCACACGGTGGGCATAGCTCGCGTCGCGCTCCGAGTGAGTCACCATCACTATGGTGGTGCCCTGATGGTTCAGCTCTGTCAGCAACTCCATCACCTCTATGCCATGGCGCGAATCAAGGTTACCGGTCGGTTCGTCGGCCAGAATCAGCTCCGGATCAGTCACAAGCGCACGAGCCACTGCTACCCTCTGCTGCTGACCGCCCGAAAGCTGGGCGGGAGTGTGCTTGCGGCGGTGGCTCATCTGCACCCGCTTGAGCATCTCCTCCACTCTGCGGCGACGCTCGCGTGCCGGCAGTCCGAGATAGCTCAGGGGCAGCTCCACGTTCTGCTCCACCGTCAGTTCGTCAATCAGGTTGAAGCTCTGAAACACGAAGCCGATCTTTCCCTTACGGAACTTCGTGCGCTGACTCTCGCGCAGTCCGGCCACCTCCTCGCCGAAGAGGAGATAGCTGCCTGAGGTCGGATTGTCAAGCAGCCCTATTATATTAAGGAGTGTGGACTTGCCGCAGCCCGAGGGACCCATTACTGCCACAAACTCACCCTTGGCCACTTTCAAGTTGATATCTTCCAGTGCCTGGGTTTCGATTTCTTCGGTTCGGAACACTTTGCCGAGTTTGGAGATGTTGATCATAATTGCGTATTTGTTTTGGTTTTTTGATTGTTTTTTACTCCGTAATTTAACGAGCGAAATGCCCCTTTACACTCAAACCACTGATTATGTGCGACATATTTCATCTTCAGCATACAAAATGTCCATTTATTTGACTCTTTCAGGTTTTAAGAGTAATTTAGCACCATGAAATTCCGCAGATCGACCATAGTCGTTGCCGACGACAATCGCTCCGTACTCACAGCCGTGAGTCTGCTGCTCCGCCCATTCTTTGAGCGGATCATCACTCTGACATCGCCAGTGCACATGCTACCCACAGTCAAGGCCGAAAAGCCATGTGTGGTGCTGCTTGACATGAACTTCCGATCGGCCGTCAACAACGGCAACGAAGGGCTCTACTGGTTGCGGAGGCTGCGCGAGGAGATCCCGACGCTGCCGGTAGTGCTCTTCACCGCCTATGCCGAAATCCCGCTCGCCGTGGAAGCGATCAAGTCGGGAGCGGCTGACTTCGTAGTCAAGCCGTGGGACAATACCGCGCTGGTCGATACCCTGCTGCGCGCTTCAGAGCCGACCGCCGACTCTCCCGCTCCTAAACCCAAACCCAAGCCTAAGCCTGAGCCGGAAGCGGAGCAGCTCGAAAAAGCCCGCATAGAGCAGGTCATAACAGAAGTCCGCGGCAACCTGAGCCGCGCGGCGGCCCGCCTCGGCATCTCGCGCCAGACACTATATAATAAGATGAAACGCCTCGGCCTATGACATTCCTCCACATACTCCCCTGGGCTGTTGCCGCCGTGGCCGTGGTCGTAGCCGTCAAGGCCATTTGTGCGTCACGCCGCAAGACGACCAACCTCACCCTGCTGCTTGAGGCGCTGGAAAACGATGACACCTCCGTGCGCTTTCCTCGCCGCAAAGCCGTAAACCGCATACTAAACCGCATCACGGCCATACTCTCTGACGCTCGCATACGCATCGAGCAACAGGAACGCTACTATGAACTGATACTGAACTTTGTCGAGACAGGCATCATCGTGATCGATTCCAAAGGATTCGTCAGACTATGCAACACCTATGCGTTGAAGATGCTCGGGCTGCCGGTGCTCACCCACACGTCTCAGCTGGCCAAAGTGGCCCCTACCCTACCCGACACCGTCAATCACGCACGCCCCGGCGAACGCCTATCCATCGGGCCCGAACTGAGCATCACCCTGCAGGTATCGAGCCTACGCATCGCCGACAAGGATCTGCGCGTATTCTCGCTCACCGACATCAGTCGCGAACTTGGCGCGCGCGAATCCGAAGCATGGTCGCAGCTGTCACGCACACTCGCCCATGAGATCATGAACTCTCTCGCACCGGTGATATCGCTCAGCGACACTCTGCTCACCCTTCCGCCTGATTGTGACGAGGAGCGGCGCGAGGGGCTGGAGGCGATCGGTTGCACGGGGCGATCACTTATGAGGTTTGTCGAGGATTACAGGCAGCTGACCCGCGTGCCGGAGCCTAAAGCCGCCCCATTCCGGGTAGCGGCAATGCTCTCAAAGATATCTACCCTGATGCCACAGGTCACCTTCTCCTGCGAATCGGGCTTCACGCTCACCGCCGACGAAGGCCTGATCAGTCAGGTAATAATCAATCTCTGCACGAATGCCGTGCAGGCCGGAGCAAAGTCCATACGCATCACTGCGGCGGCCAATGCCATCGAAGTGGCCAACGATGGCGAGCCGATCGATCCCGACTCCGCCTCAGCTATCTTCACTCCGTTTTTTACTACGCGGCCCGAAGGGAGCGGCATAGGGCTGAGCCTGTCACGACAGATCATGGCACGTTCCGGAGGCACACTCAAGCTCATCTCGGCGTCAGCCCCCGTCACCTTCCGCCTCTCCTTTAATTAATATATTTATTCCAGATTGTCGGATTTGGGGTGCAGCAGTATCAGCTGCAGGGCTATGGCCACAGCCACCACTCCGCCCATCAGTGCGAAGCCGAGACCGAGATCTCCCTTTTCCGCCCAGTTGCCTAACACCTGAGTCACCATAGCACCCATGAATACTCCTGTCATGTTCATCAGGCCATAGGCTGTGGCGCGGCGGCGCGCAGGCACGAACTGACAGAGTATCGGCATATTGTTGGCATCAAACATGCCATAGCCGACTCCGAAGAATAAAGCTGCGCCGGCGGCAGCATAGATGTTATGACCGAGGCCTATGCACACAAGTGCAGGAATCATCATGGCCATGCCTATGGCCGAAGTATAGATGCGGCCACGCAGGTTGCGGCGCACCCAGCGGTCACTGAGCGGACCGCCGATCATCACACCGGCAAACGATGCCACTGCTATCGTGATCGTGGCCAGAGGACCGGCTTCCGAAGCAGGCAGCCCGAGACTGTCGGCAAAGAGAGTCGGCAACCAGTTTTTAGTAGACCAACCGGGCAGCGACGACGAGGCAAACACGAAGAGCACAACCCAGAAAGCCACGTTGGAAAACACCATGGCAAAGCCCTTGAGCACCGACTCGCTGCCGTGACTCGCCTGATTGCCGGCGGCGCTCTGCGCGTTGGCGGCACCACGCTTCTCTCTAAGCAGCATGATGAGCACCAACGCGTAAGCTATGCCGATGATACCGAACCAATGAAATGTCTGCTGCCACGACCACTGAGCGGCGGCGGTAGCGCCGAAACCACCCAGAGCCTGACCGGCATAAAGTCCGGTCATGTGCACGCCTATGGCCAGCGAGCGGGCCGACCCCGTGAAGTAGTCGGCGATCAGGGCAAGTCCGGCGGGGATATACAGCGCCTCGCTCACGCCCATCAGCGCCCTCAGCCAGTAGATCTGGTTGAAGGTCGAGCAGTAACCCATGAGCAACGTCACCGTGCTCCACACGCCCAGCGACCCGACTATCAGCCATTTGCGGTTGATGCGGTCGGCCACAGCTCCGGCGGCAGGACTTACGCAGCCATAGACCCATAGGAATATGGCCATCAGCCGGCCGAAGTTGGCCGTATCGGCCACGGCGCTTATGTCCATGCCTATGCTGTGCTGCATGGTCGATAGCATCTGGCGGTCCATATAGTTGAGAAGGGCCACGACCCAGAGCATGGCCACTACGGCCCAGGGGTAGAACTTACGGTCTTGAAACGATGTCGCTGTTTTCATGGTCGGTTCGGAATGTGAGGTTGATTGTGTGCCGGCTATCAGTTGATGATGGAGAAGCCGGTGTATTTACGCAGACACTCTGGCACCACTATACCTTCGGGAGTCTGGTTATTCTCAAGCAGTGCGGCCATGATGCGGGGAAGTGCCAGGGCCGAGCCGTTGAGGGTGTGACAGAGGTGAATCTTCTTATCCTCACCGCGGTAGCGGCACTTCAGGCGGTTGGCCTGATAGGTTTCGAAATTGCTCACCGACGACACTTCGAGCCAGCGTTCCTGAGCGGCGCTTCACACCTCGAAGTCGAAGGTAATGGCCGAAGTAAAGCTCATGTCGCCGCCACACAGGCGCAGTATGTGCCAGGGCAGGCCGAGCGAATCGAGCAGACCCTGCACATGATCCTTCATCTCCTCCAGCGCGGCATAGGAGTTTTCCGGACGCTCTATGCGCACGATCTCAACCTTGTCAAACTGATGCAGACGGTTCAGGCCGCGCACGTCCTTGCCGTAACTTCCTGCCTCGCGGCGGCAGCAGGCTGAATATGCGCAATTCTTCACCGGGAGCTGATCGGCCGTGAGGATCACGTCGCGATACAGGTTGGTCACGGGCACCTCGGCGGTAGGGATAAGATACAGATTGTCGAGCTGACAGTGATACATCTGGCCCTCCTTGTCGGGGAGCTGACCTGTGCCGTAGCCGCTGGCTTCATTAACCACATAAGGGGGCTGCACTTCCAGATAACCGGCCTCCGAAGCGCGGTCCAGGAAGAACTGGATCAGCGCACGCTGCAGCTTGGCGCCCTTGCCCAGATAGACGGGGAAACCGGCACCCGTGATCTTCACGCCGAGATCGAAGTCTATCAGGTTATATTTCTTTGCGAGGTCCCAATGACAGAGTGCGTCGGCGGGCAGTTCCGGCATCTTGCCACCGGTCTTTTCCACCACGTTGTCAGCGGCGGTGCGGCCGGCGGGCACCATGTCGCAAGGCAGGTTGGGCACAGTGAGCAGTATCTCGCGTATGCCGTTTTCAGCAGCGTCCAGTTCGTCGGCAATCGCTTTCTGCTCATCTTTCATCTCGGCCACACGGGCCTTGGCCTGTTCGGCCTCTTCCTTCGCGCCCTGCTTCATCAGGGCACCGATCGAAGCCGCCAGCTTCTTGAGCTCAGCGGCGATATTATCATTCTTGAGCTGATTCTGGCGACGTGCGGCATCGAGCGCGAGCACGCGGTCTATTGCCTCCTGGCCGTCAAAACCCTTTACCGCCAGACGCTCTACCACGCCCTGCGGATTTTCCTTGATTTGCTGAAGAGTTAACATG
>CAZKRV010000046.1:7883-12502 GCA_964555345.1 uncultured Bacteroides sp. | reverse complement strand
GGCGGTAGAAGGCGTTGGATTCAGCGGCGGTGGAGAAGCCTGCATACTGGCGGATAGTCCAGGGACGCATGGCATACATACCGCTGTAAGGGCCACGCAGGAACGGAGGCAGACCGGCCACGTAGTCGAGGTGCTCCATGCCCTCGAGGTCATTTTTGGTATAGACGGGCTTTACAGGGATAAGCTCTGGAGTGAGCCATTCTTCCTCTTTGGTCACTTGAGGAGCCGGGGCGGCCTGAGCGGGAAATGCATCGGCCGTTATATTGATTTTGCTAAAATCGGGTCGCATAACTGTTATTTGAGGAGTTTGGCATTGAATGCGCGAAGAGTGTCGAGCACGTTGCTGCGCACGTTGATAAAGTTTTCTATACCGAGAGCCTTGAGATCATCGGTGCAGGCGGGAGCGCCGGCAACGACGAATTCAGCACGTCCGTCAAGATACTTGAAAGCGGCGGGAGCATATTCGGCATATTCATCGTCGCTCGAGCAGAGCACAATCACATCAGCACCCTGGGCCAGAGCGGCATCTACACCCTCTTCCACGGTCTTGAAGCCATTGTTGTCGATGATTTCATAACCGGCGCAGCCAAAGAAGTTGCCGGAGAACTGCGAGCGGGCCAGACGCATTGCCAGATTGCCGATAGTGAGCATAAACACTTTCGGACGGTTGGAAGCAGCCTCAGTGGCCAGACGCAGAGCCTCAAAGTCAGAAGCTTCACGGGAGGTGTTGAGGGCGTTTTCTCCCTTTTCGCAACCGCAACCGCAGGCAGCGCCATCTTTCTCGATCTTGTCGGCAGCCATCTCATTGATGTTGGGGAACTGGTTGGTACCGAGCAGGATCTCTTTGCGGCGGGCCATGTCGGCATGACGCTTGGCATTGCTTTCATTGACGGCTGCCTGAATGGTGCCGACAGCCACTGCCTTGGCAAAACCGCCTTCGGCCTCTACTGCCAGGAAGAGTTTCCAGGCTTCAGCAGCGATCGAAGCGGTCAGGGTCTCTACATAATAGGAACCGCCTGCAGGGTCCACCACCTTATCAAGATGACTCTCCTCCTTCAGCAGATGCTGCTGATTGCGGGCAATGCGTTCCGAGAATTCATCAGGTGTCTTATAGGGAGTGTCGAAGGGAGTCACGGTGATCGAGTCAACACCGGCCAGAGCAGCACTCATGGCTTCGGTCTGCGAGCGGAGCAGGTTGACGTGAGCATCATAGATGGTCTGGTTGAAGCGAGAAGTTTCAGCGTGAACCATCATCTTGCACGAGCAGTCGCACTCAGGATTGAACTGCTTGACGATCTGTGCCCAGAGCATGCGTCCGGCACGGAACTTGGCAAGCTCCATGAAGTAATTGGTGGAGATGCCCATGTCGAATTTGATGCGACGTGCCACCTGATCTACGGTCAGTCCGGCACCGGTGAGCATTTCCAGATATTCGGCACCCCAGGCCAGGGCATAACCGAGTTCCTGATAGATATAGGCTCCGGAGTTGGTGAAGAGGGCGGAATCTACGGTAAGCACCTTGAGTCCGGCCACGGGAGCGGCAGTCTCGATGAGGTTCTTGCCGATAGCCACTGCGTCAATGCAGGCATTCTTGCCTTTGACCAGATTGGGGCGCC
The DNA here is from genome assembly GCA_964555345.1 of uncultured Bacteroides sp. Lineage (GTDB taxonomy): Bacteria > Bacteroidota > Bacteroidia > Bacteroidales > Muribaculaceae > UBA3263. The sequence goes on along the minus strand of CAZKRV010000046.1, from coordinate 10,886 downwards.
AGGGGTTGAACTTCACTGAACCGCGGAATGTCTCGGCACAGCCGCGGGCCTCAATGAGGGCCACGAACAGACGGGTGAGTTCCTCCACGTGCTTCACGCAGCAGCTGAGGTTGATCTCAACCTTTGCCAGATCAATACCGGCCAGAGTTGCTTCGAGGGCCTCGGCACTTACTTCATTGATGTGGAATCCGAGCGAGGTCACGCCCTTGCCGAGAGCGTCGATAGCCTTGGCATTGGCCTCGGCAGGCGATTCGGCAATGATTTCCTGACGCACGAGCCAGTCGTTGTCAGTGCGGGTACCGCGCACGAAAGGATATTCTCCGGGGAGTGAATTTGTGGTTTTCAGGTCGGCAATGTCTTCCCTGCGATACATAGGGTTAACATTAAAACCTTCGTTGGTCCGCCAGACCAGCTTCTTTTCGAAAGGCACGCCCTTGAGGTCGGCATCGACCTTCGCACGCCATTCTTCAGTGGTCACGGGCGGAAACATTTCGAAGAGTTTCTCTTTTTGTTCTGCCATGGGGTTAATCTTGAAATGATATGTTGTTTTGGGTTTGTGATTTTGGTGCAAATATAGTAATTTTTCACGACAGACAACATAAAACATGCTAAAAAACAACCCCGCCAGGGCTATAATCAGGCCTTGGCGGGGTAAAAAGCGATGTTTTTGTCAGATTAGAAGGGGAAGTTGATACCCAGCGAGAACTGAGAATTCGGATTCAGGGGCACGAACTGCTTGGCGAGTTTGCCCAGAGTGTGGTCCATGCCCAGATAGAGGTTGAAGCCTGTGGTGTAGAGATTGAGCACCCAGCCGAAAGATGATCCGAATGTGCCGATACCGTAGTTGACGGCTGCCGAAAGACACTTTACAGGACGCACATTGGCACTCAGGCGGAAGTCGGTCCATGAGAATTCGCCGGCTATGCGGGTAGTGTTGAGCAGGCCGAAGGTAAGGTTGCGATAGAGCGGGAAAGTGTATTCGGCACCGACATTCATGGTTGCGGCGATACCGCGGGTGCGGCTGCCGGTGTCGCCCATATCATCAAGCTGATACAGGGTGGCGATCTCGTCTTTCATATCATCAAAAGTGGCATCCATGTCATCGGGATCAAACACGTACTTGTCGAGGTTGAACTCGCGATCACCGTTGGTCGAGGCCACCATGTTGTTTTTCCAGTTGATGAAGCCGAGATCATTGAATGCAAGTGAGAACTTCCAATCGGAATTGAGCTGGTAGACGGCACCCAGATCAAATGCCACACCATAGCCGCCGATACCGGGGGAATCAAAGTCCATACCGTCTACATAGTCGCGGTTGGTTTCCTTACTCCAGCTGGTCTTATATTTCAACCCTGCCACATTGGCCTGAATGCGCGCATTTGTCAGCACCTTCCAGTTGTCCTCGCCGAGAGTCAGGTGAGCCTTCTGCATATTGATGTCGACATTGCCGGCGCCGATCAGGAATTTGACGGCTGCACCCACGCGCAACTGTTTGGTGATCTGATGCGAGTGGTTGAAAGCAATCTCGCCGTAAGCCACTGCGTGAGCGTCGAAGTTAGTGATATCGTAGTCGCGGTTTTCCACGCCCTGCTTCAGCAGTGCGAAGATCGACTTCGGCATGCGGAACGACATATCATAATTAGCGTTGATGCTCACCGTGTTGTAGCCTTTGAATGCCTTGAAACCAACGGAAAGGATTCCAAGTTTACCGCCGAACCCTAAACGGTTGTTGTCTTTGAGTCCGCCGAGAAATTTCGAAGCCGACACGTCGGGGTGAAGGAAAGTCATGGTCTTGCCATGATCCGGGAAAATGAAGTTATCAATGCCGACATTACCATGAGTGGCCATGTTGAAATTGCCCAGCACGGGGAAGGAAACAAATCCCTTTTCACCACCAAATGCGGGATTGAGTATGAAGCCGTAGGTATAGTTATCGGAGAAATATGCCGAACGGTTCTGGGCCGAAGCTCCGGCAGCGGCAGCGGCTATGATAGATGCGGCTATGAGGGCCGACTTGAATATCTGTTTCATCTTCTATATGAACTTACAGTGTGGTTTTATAATAGCCGTTGACTTTCGCGCGGAGATTGTCGAGGCTGAGTCGCATGTTCTTGTTAAGGTTTTGTTCCGAGCCGTCGGCCGTCACCACTGCTTCGTAACGCAGACCGTCGAGGCCCTTGATATAGGTTCCGTCTGTAGCCTTGATGGCGATCACTACCGATGCGGTCGACGAAGCGGGTATCACTGCGGGTTCAACCTTGATGTTGGAGATCTCATTGCCATCGGCATCGAGAGGATAGGCGCGGAGAGATACCTCCAGAGGTATGTCGCTGGTCACGTCGGCGCTCACCTGAAGCAGGTCAATGTAGAGATCATCGGCATCGTCCATATCCCAGTCGGTGTCGGAGTCAGTATATTTGATGGTCGAACCGGACTTCAGCGCGAGCGGAGCATAGAATGTGTAGGAACCGGATACTTCCTCCAGATCTTCAGCCGAACGGCCGATGGGGAAATCAACCACGGGCGTACCTTCCGGCACACAGGGCTTGACCAGCTTCACGATCAGTTTATCAGGCAGGCCGTTACCTGCCACCACTGAACCGAGTCTGTTGAATGTTTCAAACAAGGTGTAAGTTTCAAAAGGTTTAGCAGGTTTATTGGGTGCCAGACAGAGCGTCTCCTGATGGCGCTGCTCCTCGGCATTGCCGCCGAGATTGACAGATGCAAGCGAAGCCGCAGCCTCAGCGGAAACGGAGCCGTTGCGCATCTGGTAAATAGCAAGCCCCGTACGGGCATAAACACCATATTTTGCGAAAGGATTGGTGATATCAAGATAGATCTGTGGATTTACCAGAGCCAGATTTGTACCGTCCTGACGCAGTTCATCGGGCAGGTCAGAGAGTGAGATCTCCGAGTCATCGACTTCAACATTGTACGAAATCTCGCCACTCACAGCAGTCACCTCGAGCGCCGACAGCGAGTACTGCACGGAGAGGGTTTCGG
>CAZKRV010000046.1:0-7783 GCA_964555345.1 uncultured Bacteroides sp. | reverse complement strand
CTTCACATTGGGTGACGAGGTGTTCACCTTAAGTTCAATGGAGAAATCTTTCAGCTTCACGCTCTTGATTTCCTTGATATAATCGTCGACTTCATCAAATTCATAAATGAAGTCATAGTTCAGGTCTTCCAGTGAGATGCCGGGGATTTCCGACAGATTTTCACTGACGTTGGCCACCGGAGTTGTCAGGCTGCGTGTTTCAGGAGTGAGTGCCGATACATAGATACCCTTAATATCAATCGGGTCGGAATTGAATTCGCCTGAAGTCTGGATATAGTAGTTGCCAGTCTCTTCATCATAACGGAATTCTGATCCATCGGGATCGTCGCTTGAGTCCGCATCAATCAGGCTGTGAAGTTCTACCGGCTTCATCTTTACCGGCAATACAAGATCATTGACATTGACCTGAACAGTCTTGTCGATATCGCTCAGGTCGTAATTATTGTCTACGCATCCGGTGACACCAAATGCCAGACCGACCATGCCCCCGGTCAGGAAAGCATAGCCTAAACTCTTATCAATTCGCATGAGAAATGTGATAGTGTGTAATGAGTGTGATAGGTTAATTTTGGTGCAAAAGTACAAAAAAATATTTAAATGACAATCCGTTCAGCTCCTAATTATTTTATGATAAGCGGATATCGGGCCGAAGCATGTCAGTTCGTCACCGGCCTCCACACGCACCGGATCGTCATCATCACTCCCCCACTCTATCTTTTTCTGTACCTGCGCATCCACTCCGAAGAAGTTACGCCGATGCTGCGGACGCGTCGCGGCCACGAGCTGCAACCCGAAGTCACGTTCAAGCGCGAGCGACGAATATTTCTCGCCGATCATCATCTCCGGTGCGGGAAATGTCATCACATATTCATCAGGCGTGATACGCAGCACTCTGGTGTCATGACCGAGCATCATCTCCTGCGTGAGATCAAATGCGGCTCTCTGCTCCGGAGTGAGTATCCGGTCCACATTCAATCCCTCAAGAATTGCCTGATGGATCTCATCCACCGCTCTTGCAAAGATCTTTTTCACACCGAGCTTCTTCAGTAGTGCCACGGTCTTGACCGATGCCCCGAAGTTTTCACCGATGGCCACTATCACCAGGTCCACACCGAGTATCGGCATGGCATTCAGCGCTGACTCATCAGTCGAGTCCGCCACATACACCGTGGCAATGTAATCCTTGACGGCTTCCACCAGAGTCGGTTTCACGTCGGCTCCGATCACTTCATGCCCCACTTCCGTGAGGTCTTTCGCAAGGTTGGACCCATATATGCCCAACCCGATTATAAGGCATTTCATTGTGAACGTTATTTTCTTTTATGAGATGATGATATTGTCGGCGGGATATTGCACCGGTGAATAATGACGCGATCCAAACAGTCCGGCTATCAGCGAAAGCAGCCCCATACGGCCAACAAACATGGCCAGACAAAGCAGCAGCTTCGCCGAAACCCCGAGCAGCGGAGTGGCTCCAAGCGATGATCCGACAGTAAACAGTGCCGAACAGCTTTCAAATATCAGCATACCTGCCGGCAGCTCCGGCTCCATGAGCATGAGCGCGACGGTAACTGCCACATAGCTGACGACTGCGAGCATGATCACCGACTGCGCACGGTTGACCGACGCGGGCGCTATGGTGCGGTTATAGGCCGTCACCTTGTCGCGCCCATGTATCGTAGCCCGCAGATGAAGCCACGCCGTAGCCGCGGTGTTGACCTTGATGCCTCCGGCTGTCGACTGCGACGCGCCGCCGATCACCATAAGGAACATTATCACAAACACCGTCACGCTGAGAAATCCCGACGGGCTGACCGACGAAAATCCTGCCGACCTGGGGGTGACGGCATTGAATAGAGACTGCACCAGCTTCTGCCATGGCGACATACCGGCCAATGAATTATTACTTTCAAGGAGATAAAACGCCACCGTACCGCCGACGAGCAATATCGCGGTCGTCACCAAGACTATGCGCGTATTCAGATCCATCAGGTGAGTCACACGCGGCCCGGCATTGCGCCGGTGCAGCCGCAGCCACTGGCGCTTGATCATGCGAAACAGGGCATCTCTCGCATTCACCAGAATAGGATAGCCTATGCCGCCGGCCACCACAAGCACCGACGTGACCACATATATCATCTGGTTGCCACGGAGCAGCGCCCTGTTTGCCAGGCCATCAGGCAGGATTGAAAAGCCGGCGTTGCAGAATGCCGACACGGAGTGGAAGGCCGAAAAGGCCATCTCGTCCGTCAGCGTCATGCCGGGAATCACGCCATGTATGCTCCACAACACAGCCGCGGCACCGATCAGCTCTACCGCGATGGTGAAGAGGAATATCAGCAGCAGCGTCGGCAGCAGTGTGTTGATGGTCTTCGTATAAATCATATCCTTGACCATGAGCTGGGAATATATCGAAGCATTACCGCTGAAGAAGAGAGCGAACACGCTGGTAAACGTCATCACACCCAGAGCGCCGACCTGCATCAGCACCCCCACTATCACACAGCCGAGCGGCGTAAGCGTGGCCGGGATATCGATGGTGGTCAATCCGGTGATACACACCGCCGAAGTGCTGATAAACAGTGAATCGATATAGTCTATACCGTCATGCGTGCAGCGGGGCATCATCAACAGAAGCGAACCGATACCGATGCAAAGCAAAAAAGATGCCGCCATGATCATGGTGGGATTGATGCGTCGCCCGATCACCCTCACTGCCATGAAGCAGAGTATCACCACCGAATATACTCCCAGCACTCCGGCCAGAAACCACGGGGAATAAAGCACATGCGACAGCGCGGGCACCCACGGGTTGACAGGCTGGGGATAAAGCCATGGAAGCAGACTCAGCAGCATGACGCAGTCCACCACCCACTTCACGACCCGGCTCTCCCTCACCGTGGTGCGAAACAGGAATATCAGCTGAAAAAGTATCGTAGCGATAAATATACCCTGAGCCACACGCAGCCATGGCAATATGCGGGTATAGGAGATAGTATTGTGGTCAAATCCGAGATATAGGGTCAGCAGAGTGAGGCACCCCACACCGGCCACTGCCGACAATCCGTCCAGCCACAAAGAAAGCATGCGCAGGATGCCCACAAAACGGTGGACAAACCGTGCACATGCTTTTCTTGTTTTCTGGAATAGTCGGCGCATCTATTACTTACTGCGGGCCAGCTTGAATCCGGCGCACACGCCGTCATAGCTGTCAAGCAGCGAAGTCATGGCCTTGATCGACGAGCTGCCGGTCACCGAACCGATGGTCTTGGCTATGGTGATCAGTTTGCTCACGTCAAACATCAGCGACATGCTGCTCTTGCCGGTCATCGTCACATATGCCTTCATCGAGCCGATTTTGATGCTCTTGAGGGCCTGGAAATGGAAGATTATATCGCCGTTCTCATCTTTCTCAATCGTGCCGCCGGCGCGAAGCTTACCGGACTGCATGGTGAAGGTCAGATCTTCATTGATGGTGAGCACGAGTTGGGTCAGATGCAGCTTTTCATAATAGGGTGCGAGTTTACCTTCCACAACTCCGGCAGCGGCAGCACCACCTGCTTTCTGGAGGAAGTTTTCACTTTTGAAGCACACGGCAGGGCCGGAATAACTCCATGTGCCTACCATTGACGCGGGCTTCACGTCATCGGTCGAAATCAGACCGCCGAGCACTCCGCCGAGCACGTCACCGAGGCCTCCTGACTTAGAGTCGCCGCTTTCAGATGACCCCTTGCCGAGATTTCCGAGCAAGTTGCCGAGGGGCGAATCAGTGGTGGTTGCGGGCTGGGTTGTGGCGCAGGCGCAGAAAGCGGCTGATATGGCCAGTGCGGCTGCGGCAATAAACTTGAATTTCATAATTGCGTTAATGAGGGTGTTGATTGTATTTTTCGCAAATATACGACAAAAACGTGATATATGACGAAAAAAAATCAGTCTACCTGAATCACCACCACGTTGCTGGTGCTCCAGAAAGTATCGGGATTAGTGATCACGAAAGTCTTCATGCCATTGTCGGCAGTCTCGAATTTATAGGAATCCTCAGGCTGCTTGGTCAGCAGTTTTGCCTTCTTCGAGTCGAGCGGGAGCGAACGCAGGGTGCGGCGGTCGGCGCGCTGCAGATAGTCGCGGTCAAAGTCGGAGGGGAGCACCTTGGTCTTGCGCAGGAAGCCGCCACCCTCGATAATGTCATGTTCCTTAAGTTCGTTCTTTGTGCCGATCACGTAATACACTGAATTCAACTCGTCGATAGCGTCGGTCAGCGCTGATTCTGCCTGAGTGAGTCCGGCCTTGAGCGATTCATTGGAGGTGTTGAGCGAGTCGATGGTGTTGTCAAGGGCTGCGATATGGATATTGGCGGCCTCAAGGCTTTGACGCAGTTCCTCCACGGTGGCCGACTGCTTGTCCATCTGCTCGCGCAGGCGGTTGATCTGCTGCTTCAGGCGCTCCTGAGCGGCCGAGTTGCCGGCGGCCAGCTGTTTTTCAAGCTGCTCGATGCGGTGGCGGCGGTCCTGGAGTCCGCGCTGTATGGCCTCCATCTGCTGACGCAGACGCTCGCGGCCCGATGCGTTTTCCTGATTTATGGGAGCATCCACAAGCTGTTCGAGTGCGGTTATCTGGTCCATGCCCACTGTCACGTCATAGAGCAAAGAAAAGAGAGAGTCGGAATTTGCCAGAGCGGTGCGGAGCGAGTCGTCAAGCTCATGGTTGCGGGCCTCTTCCTGCTGGAGTTTGGTGTTGCCGCAGGCAGCCAGAAGCACTGCGGCGGTGGTCGAAGCCACTGCAATAAGAAGTTTCTTCATGTGGTGAACTTTGGTTGTTATTATTTTAAATTATTCTATAGTTTTCGATTTATACTTGTTTTGATGGGCGCCTCGCGGTTCAACTTTCTTCCCATCAACGACTATAACAATCTCACCCTTTGCCTGGTTCACGGCAAAATATCCGGCAAGCTCGTCGAGAGTGCCGCGATGAGTGGTATCGTGCATCTTCGAAATTTCACGGCACACCGCGGCCTGACGCTCTCCGCCACACGCTGCGGCCAGTTCGGCCAAAGTCTTGGCGAGCCTCAGCGGCGATTCATATATCACGAATGTGCGCGGCTCGGCGGCAAGTTCCTCAAGCCGGGTCGCCCTCCCCTTCTTCTGAGGCAGGAAGCCCTCGAACGTAAAGCGGTCACATGGCAGCCCGGAATTTACCAGTGCCGGGATCAGCGCCGTCGGTCCGGGCAGCGTCTCCACATCGAGCCCGCGCTGACGGCACTCGCGCGACAGCATGAACCCCGGATCGGATATGCCAGGAGTGCCGGCATCACTCACCAGTGCTATCGTCTCACCGGCGGCTATCCGGTCCACTATTGGCGCAGCCGTGGTGTGTTCATTGAATTTATGATGACTCAGCATAGGCGTGTTGATGTCAAACTTCTTCATGAGCACAGCGCTGGTGCGGGTATCTTCGGCAAGGATCAGATCAGCACTCTTCAGCACCTCTATGGCCCTCGGTGTCATGTCACCGAGATTGCCCACCGGAGTGGGCACCACATATAATTTTCCGGCCATCGGATTAGAGCAGGTTTGAAGGGTGATCGGAAAAGCGGCGGCGCACTATCGACACGAAAGCCTCCACATCTTCATTGGCTCTGTCCCAGCCGAGGTCGCCGAGCAGATATTCCTCTACCTCCTCGATCGAGCTCATGGCCGACAACAGGTTTATGGTATCGGTCATTTCGGCATTGCTGTTACCGAAAAGTTCACGACGGAAGCGATACCTGTCATTAATCGTGAACGCACCCCGAAGGTCGCGACCCGACTCAGGCATACTTTCCTGCTCCTCCTGCTCATCATCGCCGGCAGTCACCATGGCAGTCTCCGCTTCGTCAACGGCCACCACGGTTTCTTCCTCAGCCTCCAGGCGCGCGGCCATAGCATTGAGTCTCTGCTTGATAGCATCAAGCGTAGCAGACAGCGACTCAACCTCTTCAATGAGTTTTATTACTTCATTTTTCATAAATAATCATTTTTTCACGAGGTCAAAGTACGCAAAAAAATAGGAGAATTGAAAATATTTTCCTAATTTTGAACCGCATTTATTATCAAATTGTTAATTCGTCTTAATCTCATGGATAATTTCACTGACCTGTTCGATGACTTGCTACGTTCCTGCGGGAGCGTCGACATAGCTGAGGCAGAATTCAAGCGAATGATTGCCGACAGCCCCGACCTCCGGGCCGAGTATCGCGCCTGGTGCCATGAAACTGGCCACACCGAACGTCGTGGCTTCCTTGACTATGCAGAGGAGTACCTTGATTCACAGGACTCCGTCTGGGACACTCTCACTGACTATGACAATCAAGACAACTGATCCTGAAATCCAAAAAACGACGGCCTCACGCCGTCTTCCCGCCGAATGGGAGCCACACGGCGCCATACTGATGGCATGGCCTCATGCCGGCACCGACTGGAACTATATGCTCGACGAAGTGCAGCAGTGCTATCTGCGCATAATCGAGTCGATAACCGAAGAGGAGCCGGTGATCCTGTTAGCTCCCGATGCTTCGGCCCTGCCACCCATGCCCGAAGGGGTGATTGTGGTGGAGATGCCTACCAACGACACCTGGACCCGCGACTACGGTCCTCTGACTGCGGAGACGGCCGACGGGCGTCCGCTGATCCTCGACTTCCGCTTCAACGGCTGGGGGCTTAAATTCGCCGCCTGCCATGACAATATGGCCACACGCCGGCTGATTGAGAAAGGTGTGTTGCGCGCTCCCTACGAATGTTGTGAACATCTGGTGCTTGAAGGCGGATCGGTAGAGAGCGACGGACGCGGCACCATACTGACAACGCGATGCTGCCTGATGGCTCCAAACCGCAACGAGCCGATGACTCCCGCTCAGATCGAACGTGAGATATTGACGCGTACCGGCGCGCGCAAGCTGCTGTGGCTCGACTATGGTTCACTGACAGGCGACGACACCGACGGACATATCGACACCCTATGCCGTCTGGCTCCCGACAACACCATATTATATACAGGCTGCTCCGACACTGCCGACGAGCACCATGACGGACTCTCGCGCATGGCCCGTCAACTGCGCCACATGACCAACGCTGACGGCGAACCGTTCAATCTGGTGGAACTGCCCCTGCCCGATCCGATGTTTGACGATGAGGGCGAACGGCTTCCGGCCACTTACGCCAATTATCTGGTACTTAACAAATCAATCCTCATGCCCACCTACGGACAGCCGATGAAGGACCGTCTGGCTGCCGATTCCCTGAAAGTGGCATGGCCTGACCGCGAGGTGCGCACCGTGGACTGCAGCGCACTCGTCAAGCAACACGGCTCGCTGCACTGCGCCACTATGCAGCTCCCGGCCGACATAATAGCAATCATATGAAAATAGGTATAATCCAGCAGCATAATTCAGCCGACCGGGCCGAAAACCGTCGGCGCATAGCCGACGAATGCCGCAGACTGGCTGCCGCCGGCGCAGAACTTATCGTGAACCGCGAGTTGCATGACTCACTCTATTTCTGCCAGACGGAAAACGTCGATCTCTGCTCGCTCGCCGACCCTATCCCCTCCGAGGTCACTGAGTTTTACTCCGCACTTGCAGCAGAGACTTCCACGGTGATCGTAACCTCGCTATTTGAGCGCCGCGCCCCCGGACTCTATCACAACACCGCGGTGGTGTTTGATTCCGACGGGTCCATGGCCGGAAAATACCGCAAGATGCACATACCCGACGACCCGGCATATTACGAAAAGTTCTACTTCACTCCGG
>CAZKRV010000045.1:0-12633 GCA_964555345.1 uncultured Bacteroides sp. | reverse complement strand
GTGGTCCAGTTCATTGTCGATAAAGACGGCTCTGTCAGCAGCCATAAAGTTGTGAAAGCCGTTGATCCTGATCTTGATGCTGAAGCCATTAGAGTGACCAAGGCTTTGCCTAAATTCAAACCTGGCACAATTGACGGAAAACCCGTCCGTGTCCTGTATAATTTGCCCATCGCATTTAAACTGTCGTCAAGTAAAAAGTAGTAGTTAATTTCCGTTTGATCTGAACTTTTTCTCATCTATCTATCCACAATAATTCAACTCCGGACACTCACTAGTTCCGGAGTTGTTTAAAAATGTTTAGTTCGCAACTAGCAAATATAGTTTATCGTAATATGGAAAGGATCATTACTATCATCTGCCTCCTTGTTGCTGTGTGCGGAGGAGTGCAGGCACAACCAAAAATGAATGGGCGCGTACCTGCCCGCGAAAAGCGAGGTTACGATCAGCGCTTTGTTATTGACACTGCTCGTGTTCGGGTGCTATACGCCCTCAATGCCGGTGATATAAAGGACGAAAATACCTACATTGACCTTGGAAAACTGGAAGTTGGCAAGCACGTGCGGAAATATAGCAGCGAGTTCCTCGACATTTCCGACCGGGCAGCTATAAACTGGAAGAAAGAAAAGGGCCATAAAGAGAATGTGCCCAAAACTTTCTGGATGGGAGGGCGGAAAGAGAATCTGGAACATTGGAGTGAGTTGGTGTTTTCTGACTATATCATAGTAGGTAATAATCTGACTGAATATTCAGCTATGCCATTATGGGCTGAACGTGACAACGGACGCTACGTCGAGGTGTGGCCTCAGATGAAGTGGACATTGGTTGATGAAACGCAGACAATCCTTGGACATAGCTGCCAGAAAGCGATGTGCCGGTTCCGTGGCCGGGACTTTGAGGCTTGGTTCGCAACCGATGTTCCCATCAAGGGTGGTCCGTGGAAATTTGGCGGCTTGCCCGGTTGTATACTTAAAGTGTACGACAAAGACAAATACTATGTTTGGGAAGCTGTTGCTATTGAAAGCGGCAAATTCCCTATCACCCAATACCCTGATAAATTCTTTCCGAAAACCAATCGTGAGCGTATCTACAAACTGCAGAAACGCTATAATGAAAACTATTGGGGTGCCATCGGATGGTCAAGTGCCGATGGGACCACGCCCGGCAAGTCTGCCTTTGAGCCGTTGGAATTAGAATAGGTAAATCTTATAAAACATACTTTTCCGACCATCCTTTTTGCATAAAGAGTAAGGCCATGATAAAGAGAATAATAACATTTGTCATCTTTATGATTGCGGTTTGTGTCATCTCATTTGCACAGACTGTAATCACGGGGATTGTGCTCAATCTGCAAGGTAAAGCAGTCGATGCTTATGTGACAGCCTCGGTTAAGGACGCTGGCAGCATTATTGGCTTTGCTGATACAGACAGCAAGGGAGGATATAGGTTGGAATTCGTGAGTCAGGCTGATTCTATCGTGGTGATAGCAGATGGACTGGAAATTGGTCGGCATATGAAGGTCGTGGCAAACCACTCTCAGCAAATAGACTTCTGTGTGAAGGAGCAAAACGTGCAACTGAAAGAGGTGACTGTGCGGGCTGAGAAGATCCGACAGCATGGTGACACGCTTAACTACCTCGTTGGAGCTTATCAGCAGCAGGTTGACCGTACTATAGGCGACGTGTTGAAGCGGATGCCTGGCATCGAAGTGTCTGATAATGGCGCTATTAGGTTCAATGGTAAAAACATCTCGAAGTTTTACGTCGAAGATATGGATCTGTTGGCAGGGCGCTATGGATTGGCCACTAACAATGTTAATGCTTCGGACGTGGCCGCCGTGCAGGTGTTGGAAAACCATCAGCCTGTAAAGATGTTGCAAGGTCAGATGCTGACAGACGATGTTGCCATCAATCTGAAGCTGAAAGACTCGGCCAAGGGCACGGTAGCCATCAATACTATGCTGGGCGGTGGCGTTCAGCAGGCTGGTAACTGGCATATCGGTAGTCGTCCGGTTTCCGATGGGCAGATTGCCATTGGCAATAATCCCCTTTGGACTGCCGAAGTCGTATTAATGTATTTCGCCAAGCGTCGTCAGAACATGACGTTGTATAAGGGTAACAACACGGGAGACGACGTGTCTAAGGAACTGACGCAACACCAATCCGGTATCAGTGGTGTCGGTCTTTATCCCTTCTGTCCGACCGGTGCCGTCATGCCAAATGGCTCAGGTCTGCCACAGAAGCGCACCTTCGATAACCACAGCCATATCCTGACCATGAACCATCTGGAAAAGTTTAATAATGACACGGAGTTGGGCCTGAATATAGCATATCATAATGATCGCGTACGACGCGAGGGCAATAGTGTTGGCGACCATTTCATAAGCGATGACAACCGACTGCTTACTACTGAGACCATGACTAGTGAAACTAAGGTGAATAACCTGAACGTACAAGTGCACTACAATTGGAATTCCCCAAACGGATTTGTGGCAGATGTGCTGAAGTTTGACACTAACTGGAATAGTGATTTCGTTGATGGCACGCTTTCATCGGAGCGTATAGGAGGTGCTCCTGTCAACTATGGCAATGACCGTGTGCGGCAGAGCTTTGACCGTCCGCAGCTTTCAGTCGCCAACACCTTCAACACAATTCGCAATATCGGCAAGAATACCTTCAATCTCCACTTTTCGGCAGGCTATGCCCATAGACCTAACACACTTATCGTCGACATTGATTCTCTGCTTCAGGGCACGCAGGCTGCTTACTCACAAGACGTGAATTCACGCCACATTGCCGGGCGATTCAATACCAGCTACAGCATCCGTGTGGCCGAAGTGTTTCGCCTCAACTATGGCATCAATGCCTCTGCAAATCTGCACGGTATCATTACTGATCTCGATGGATTTACAATGCCGGTTGAGGACGCTCAGCTCAATAATGACATTTGGTACAATACCTATTGTCTTGCACTTGGTCAAAGCTACAAATATGAAAGGCGTAACTTTGACATCACACTTGGCCTCCCCCTCGAACTATACACTCAGACGCTTGACGACAAAGTGCGCAAGGACAGGCACACTTACTCCCATCTGCTCTTTTCCCCTTCGCTTTCACTGAACTGGGTTATTATCCCTGACCTCTGGGTCAGCGCGGGGTGCAACTATAGTAAGACCGTAGGTGATCCCGGCGGCATCTATAGCGGCTATATTATGTCTAACTATCGTACTTTCCAGCGTTCCTACGTCGAGCAGCTGTCAGAAACCAAGAATTATGGTGCCAACGTTTCGTTACGCTACCATAGTGCTATCAATGCCATTTTTGCCAACGTAGGCTTTAGCTATCATCGTACCCACGACAATCAGATCTACGGATATAGTTATGAGGGTGCTACCAGTGTCGTACAGGCTGTTGATCGGCCCACAGTCGACGGCAGATACAGTATCAGTGGAGAGGTCAGCAAAGGTCTTGATTTTCTTAACTCATCAATTCGTCTGTTCGGCAGCTACAGTCTGTCCGAGAGCGAGCGTCTCATCGATCAAAAACTTTATGAGTATCATTCCCGGAGACTTAGTTTCGGTGGCACTCTCTCGTTCAGGCCCTTTAAGTGGGTGGGTATTGTTTATAGCAGTGGCTTCGGTAGGAGTTGTAGCTACACCGAAGGTCATCGCGATAAATCAATTACCGTGCGTAACAATACACAGCGCCTCTCCATGAATGTCTATCCCACCAAAAAACTCACTTTGACCATTGTTGCCGAAGATGATTATAACAATCTTACAGTCAAGAATCGTCATGCATGGTTTGGCGATGCTTCGGTCAAGCTTAAGTTGAAACGAGTTGACCTTGAATTGCAACTTAACAATCTCTTCGACCAGCGTCTGTACACCCGTGTGTCTTATAGTGGTCTCGACATCTACACTCAGACCTCACAGCTGCGACCAAGGAATGTTATCTTCAGCGTAAGATTCAAAATTCTATAATTTTTATCGGACATCAATAAAATAGAATAACCTTTTAATGTAAACAGTGCTATATGGTAAAGCGACGAGCTGGCCGTGAGGCCCGTCCGTCGCTTCTTTTTTGTTGTATTTAGTTGTTATGCTGTCAGTTGTTTTTGCCGGTAGTAGTTCGACGAACCCGCTACCTCCAGGAAGCAGCATACCGAATAGACTACCATCGATATGCCGGTAATCAGTACGATGTAATCCTTGGTTGCGGCGGCACCGATCACCAGAACCGTGATGCCGGTTAGTGTCAGCAATATTGGCAGAGCATAGAATATGAACGGAAAGTTGATCGGCTTGAATGCGAATGCCAGCAGGCAGATATGATAGATACCTGCTACCACAAGTAGCCCGGCAAACACATATACCATCATCGAACTCAATGATGACGGGTCAAGCAGCATCCATAGTCCTAAAGCTGCCGCAGCTATTGCCGATAGCGTTGAGCCTACGGAAACTCCGGCACGGGTTGCAGTCTTGCCTTCTCCAGTAGCCGTCTGGCGAGTGCTTCCGAAGATAAAATAGAGATTGATCGCTGCTGCGAGCAGAAACATTGCACCGAGCACCATGACTATCACGTTGATTGCCGTAGCACGGAGAAAAATCAGAGCTATACCCACGATGAGCACTATCACGCCCGTCCACGTAAGACTTTTTGTTCTCATAAAAAACAGTAATTTTGGTTATTGAGGATTAATGTTTGTTTTATGAATGTATAACAAGTGAAGTCTCTATCGGGTTGAGAGAGTAGCGTAGAAAGTTAGTATACGGGCGCGGAGCAGCAACTCATATTTGGCCTGCAGGCGGTCCGACTCGGCTTTGATATAGGCTGTGCGGGCTGTGTCATAGTCGGTTGCGGTGGCGCGCCCTATTGTATATTTTTCGAGCATCGCCTCCATGGCCAGACGGGTGGCATCGGTGGCTGCCGAGGCCGAACGCAGCCTCTCACGTGATCCTACTGCTTGATAATATGCCTGGTTTACGGCTTTATACAGCTCATCGGTGGCTGATTCAAGTTCGAGTTGTGCCGCCGTTTGCTGCACCTTGGCCCTGCGCACTGAGTTGCGGGTGGAGAATCCGTCAAAAATGGGCACCGACAGGCCCAGACCGAGATATTGCGAGAAATTATGGCGCATCTGCTTATTGAAAGCTTCGGTCGGTATGCCTGACATGGTGTAGTAATTGCTCGAAAGTCCGGCGTTGAAATTCAGCTTGGGTATCCAGCCGGTTTTGGCTACGCTCACTGCGTGACCGGCCACGTCGATGCGCGAACGCATGGTGCTGACAGTGTGGTTCACGCTCAGTGCGCGATCATATACGGCCTGCGGATCGGTGAGCGTGGGTTCGTTGTCGGGTAGGGGGGCCACCGAAAATTCAGCGGGCGATTCGTCGATGCGGAGCAGTTGCACCATGTCGAGTTTGGCCAGAGTCAGGTCATTTTGCGCCGACGTGAGTTGCATCTCGGCCTGTGCCAACTGTGAACGGGCATCAAGCAGGTCGGCCTCTGGTATCTTCCCCTCATCAAGGCGGGCCTGTTGGCGGGAAAGTACCTCGCGGGCCATATCGGTCTGACTACTCGCCACAGTAACCACCTCCCCGCAATAAAGCACCTGCAGATACTGGGCTATGACGCGAAGGGTCACGTCATCTTTCGCAGCTTCATAGCTTTCGGCTACTGCTGTCAGGTTGGCCTTGGCATATTTCACTTGACGTACATTGCGTAGTCCTTGAAATAGAGGTAGGCTCAACCCTACGTTCCAGCCGAAGGAGGAAGTGTTGCGGTTGGCATATGTATTGTCTGCCGTCAGGCCGCGCCCGAAGTTCCATGACTGCGAGGCCGAGCCGCTCAATTGTGGCAGATAGCCGTCCTGAGCCTCGGTTACTGAATTTTTAGCGTTGACAAGGTCAAGCGAACGCTGCTCCACGGTAAGGTTATGCGTCACTGCCTGATCTACACACTGGTCGAGTGTCCACTCGCGTGCGCCGGCAGTCATGACTGATGCTGCGGCGAGCACTATGGTTGCTGTGCGTTTCATCTCTTACTTCCTGATTTCGTAGCCGCGGATTATGGTGGTGGTGTCCATACCCTCCTTTACTTCTAGCGATATGCCGTCGGAGAGGCCCATGGTGATCTTGCGGCGCTCAAACTTCTGCGCGGGCACGGAGTCGGTCAGCACATAGACGTAGGCATCGGTACCTTCGAATTCGACATAACCTTCCGGTATGGTGACCACAGAATCGGCTCGGTTCAGTATCACTGAAGCGTTGGCGCTGTAGCCGGAACGCACGGTCAGGGAATCCGGCACAGTCACTGCTGCCTTGATTTCAAATGTGTTGGCTCCGTTTTCATTGGTAGCCTTGGGCGAGATATATTCGATGGACGCAGGGAGGGTCACGTCGCTGAGGGCACCGATGGTGATGTCGACGGGCATGCCTTGCGTGAGGCGGCCCACGTCGGTTTCGTCGACCTTGCCGCGGAAGATCAGGTCACTCATATCGGCCACTGTGGCTATGGTGGTGCCGTCGTTGAAGGTGTTGGCCTGGATCACTGATGAACCGACCTTCACCGGCACGTCGAGCACCAGACCGTTGATTGTGGCGCGTACCAGGGTGTTGCTTTGCTGGGCGTTGTTGGCCGACACGCCGTCGCGCACGATCGACAGTGCGTCCTGTGCTGCGTTGTATTCCAGCTCTGCGTTGCGCAGCGAGTTTTCCGATTCCTCGAACTCCTCGCGGCTCACGTATTTCTTATTATACAAGGCTGCGGTGCGGTCATGCTTGCTTCGGCTGAGGTCCAGATTCTGTCGGGCCACCTTGACGCGGTTTTCGGCCGATGAAAGCTGACCCTCTTCGGGTATCACCTTGATGCGGGCCACTATGTCGCCCTCATGGACCATGTCGCCTGCTTCGACCATGATTTCTGCTATGATGCCTGAGATCTGGGGCTTGATGGCGATCTCATCGCGCGGCTCGATGGAGCCGGTGAGCAGGGTTGACCGGGTGATGGTGCCGATCGTGGGGCGCGCGGTGGAGTAGACTGCGTCATGGCTTTGGGAGTTGATGTAGAGGTAGACGAATGTGCCGGCAAAGAGCAGGCCCAGCAGTACCCACAGGGTGATTTTCAAGACTTTTTTCATATCTGTGAATGATTTTGCTTATTATTCAGTGTTGTTATTTGTCGTTGATGGCTTCGATAGGCTTGATCTTCATGGCCTTCATGGCCGGGATCAGTCCGGCTAACGTGCCCAGGGTCATGAAGGTGATCATGATGCTGATGGCGGTGGAGAGTTGCAGGTCGAATCCCGGACCCACCAGTTTGGCCGCTACGGCGAGTACTACAGTGGCGAAAACTATGCCTGACAGGCCCGCCACGAGTGTCAGCACCATGCCTTCGCAAAGTATCTGGCTCACGATGTCGGATGGGCGGGCGCCGATGGCGCGGCGTATTCCGATTTCGTTTGTGCGTTCCTTCACGATCACCCACATGATGTTGCCCACGCCGATAATGCCGGCTATCAGTGAGCTGATGCCCACAAACATGGCCAGCAGGGTAACTCCGGCAAAAAGGTGGTCGATCATCTCAAACTGTTCGGCTATGTCGAAAAAGAAGATGGCGTCATGGTCATCGGGGTGGATATGGTGGTTGCGACCAAGCACACGCTCTATGCGTGGACGAATGGACGCCGGTGTCACATCGTCGCGTACCAATATGGAGATATCATCGATGTTGTTGCCGTAATGGAAGATCTGTCGGAACGCAGACATCGGCAATATGACGTTTTCATCGACTTTACCGTTCATGCTCACGTCAGATGTCTGGCCTGCCACACCGACTATGCGGAGATAGATGCCGTTGACCGAGATGAAGCGCCCGATGGGCGACTCCATGCCATATATCTTTTCGGCCACCTGTTTGCCGATCACGCACACCTTGCGTGCCGTGGCTTCATCGGTTTCGTTGATGAAGCGGCCCTCATAAATGACCGGGAGCATGATCTTCGGAAACTCGGGCGACACTCCCTGCACTGTCGTGGCGGTGGAGGTCTTGCCGTCGGTCACGCTGATGCCGCTCCATGACCCGGCCTCGGCCAAAGCCTCGATTTCGGGTATGGCGTGCCGGAGATTTTCGGCATCTTCGGTTGTGAGTCTCCAGAAGGAGCCTTTGTTGAAGCCTTCGTAGGAGATGTTGCGGCGGCTGGAGCCGATTATTGCACAGTTGGTGGCGAAGCCGTCGAAGTTGCTCATCAGCTTCTGTTCGAGTCCGGATTCGCCTCCGAGCAGCATGGCAAGCATGGCCGTGCCCCAGAATATGCCGAATGCGGTCAGGAAAGTACGCGTCTTGTTGCGCGACAGGGTGGCGCTGATCTCGCGCCAGTTCTCGATGTCAAAAATTGATGTTCTCATTCGTCACGCAAGGCTTCTACGGGTTTGATTTTTATTGCGTTCATTGCAGGGAATATACCTGCCAATGCTCCGGCCACAATGAGCACGCAGGTCACTTCAATGGCCAGTGACACGTCCACTCTCGGATTGTGTATGAAGTCGCTGTTTTCGAAGAGGCGAGCCAGTATCTCGGTCACGCCTATGCCCATGACAATACCGATGTAGCCGAATAGGGCCGTGATCGCCACTGACTCCATGATGATCTGCGTGAGTATGCTGCGGGGACGGGCGCCGATGGCGCGCCGTATGCCGATTTCGTGGGTGCGCTCGCGCACCGACACAAACATGATGTTGCTCACGCCGACAATGCCGCTGAGAAGGGTGAAGATGCCGATGATCCACATGGCGGCATTGAGTATCTTCATGCCTTCCTGTGTCTGCAGATATTGCTGGAAGCGGTTCCAGAGCCAGATGGCGCTCTGGTCATCTGCCTTAAAATCGTGGGCCGACGCAAGAGTCGAGCGCACATCAGCTTCTGTCTTGAGGGCGTCGGCCTCGGTGTTCACATTTTTCATCTCCACCACCATTGAGCCTATATCTTCGGAATCGGCCTGAAGCATTTGGGCCGTGGTGAAGGGTATATAGGCGGAGTTGTTCCAGCGGCTGTCAAACACGCCCACAATTGTCCAGCCGAGGTTAGTGCAGTCCACCGTCTTGCCTATGATCTCTTCTGGCTTGAGTCTGGGGAAGAGGGTGGAGGCAAGCATATTGGAGAGCACCATTACCTTGCGGCGTTCATCGATATCGCGGTCGTTGATATAGCGTCCTGCCGTCATGGTTATGCGGTCTATGCGTTGTTGGGAGGGATAGACACCGCTGTAGCCTGCTGAGGTGTAGTTCTCTTGAGTGGAGATAGTGCCTCCGCCATAAATTGTGCTGGTCACATCGTTGACCGATGACGGATTGGCAGATTTCAAGGTACCCATGTCGCGTGAGCGGAGCATGATTCTCCGCCCTTCGCGATAGCCGTGCCATGGCTCGGAAGTGTAGCCGCTCCACACTCTGATGGTGTTGGCTCCCTGGCTGCCCATATTGCGCTCGAAGTTGTTGATCACACCTTTGGTCATGCCCACGAGTACTATGAGCATGAAGATGCCCCAGGCCACGGCTATGCCGGTGAGTGTGGTGCGCAGTTTGTTGCACCGCAAAGTCTGGGATATTTCTCGGATTAAGTCAAACACGGATAGTGACAGGGGTTGGTTTTCAGATTATCTTACCATCGGAGATGCGGATTATCCGGTTGGTCTGTTCGCCGACTCCGGGATCATGGGTCACGATCACTATGGTCATGCCGTCGTTGGTGTTGAGGTCGCGGAAGATCTGCATGACCTCGCGCGAGGTAACGCTGTCAAGCGCCCCCGTCGGCTCATCGGCCAGAATGATCGATGGGCGCGTGATGAGGCTGCGGGCTATGGCCACGCGCTGCTTCTGGCCGCCTGACAGTTCGCCCGGCAGGTGGTGGGCTCTGTCGGCAAGACCTAAGCGATCAAGCTGCTCCATGGCGAGCATGCGGCGTTTGCGGCGCGACACTCCTTGATAGAGTAGGGGCAGCGCCACATTCTCCACGGCATCTTTATAGCTTATCAGGTTGAATGACTGAAACACGAAGCCGATAAGTCTGTTGCGAAGGTCGGCCGCCCTGTTTTCACTCAGGTTCTTGATGAGCTGGCCATCGAGCCAGTAGTCGCCGGTGTCGTAACTGTCAAGTATGCCGAGTATATTGAGCAGCGTGGATTTCCCGGAACCGGATGCGCCCATGATCGACACTAATTCGCCACGGTCAATGTGGAGATTGATGTCTTTGAGCACATGGAGCGGGGTGACTCCCGGATATGTTTTGTTGATGTCTTTTAGTGTGATCATAAGTGGTCAGAAGGCCGGTTATGAGATGTTTGAAACCTGATATATCGGCACAAAGCTACGGAGTTTTTTTCATTCATCCAAACTTTGTTCTGAATATTTTCGGGGGGGGTAAATCACTAATAATCAGGCTTTTTCGGTTCGGGTGGATTTTTGGCGAGAAACTCTTTATATAGTTCCGACAATTGATAGGGTGTCATATCGAAGGAACTGAGTTTGCGGAAGAAGTACTCCATGTCATGCTGCATGAATTCATCGCGTCGGAGCGAAGATACGCGTATGGCTCCTAAAAGATGAGCATAATAGCCTATGCCGCGGCGGTTATATATGATTCCGCATATCATCAGATATTCATATGCACGTATGGCTGTGTTGACGTTGACCTGATTGTCGGCGGCAAATTCGCGCACCGACGGTAGCCTGGTGTCTGCAGGTATGCGTCGGTTGACTATCTCGTCCATCAGTTTGTCGGCCAGTTGCAGATAGACCGGTTTGTTATTATTGAATCCCATGGCTATTACATGAATCGTTGGATTACCTGTATTTTGCGGAATCTTATCCAGGCCAGCACATAGCAGGCAAGTATGATTATTGTGCAGTTAACCCAATATGAGATTCTGCCGTTGAAAAAGATGGCGACGATGCTGGTATTGAACATACCGAATACCATCAGCACGAAGATCACCGTAAACGTCTTGAAGAAACTGCGGCGGGGCCATATGGCGCTTCCTAATGCAAATATGGCCTGATAGGATAGAATCGACAGCATCACTGAATCGTTGAATATATGCTGGCTATTACAGAAGAACGATAGACGGAAAGCATCGGGGTGTTTGGTATAGCAGATATACGCGAATTCCGAAAGTATTACTCCTATCACGAACATCACCAGGAAGCCGATAATATAGACCGTGAAGCGTACAAGATACTTTTCGGCCATCGATGCCGGCACCATCAGAGCGGAGATGCGCCCGCGCTTGCTCGTGAAGTTTGAAAACATATAGGAGCTGACTATGCTCCCGAAACCAAGCAGGAAAAAGGTGTAGACGGCGATGCGTTCTCCGATCTCGCGTAAGCCGATCGTAATGCTGTCGCTCTCTGCGGTCACGAGTGTGTGGATGTTATTGCTTCGGGTCAGTATCAGGATCACGAGGATCATGACACCCCACATCACTCCATATAGAAATGTGAGTTGCTTGCGGTTTTCTACAATATAGCGCTTGAGAAGATTCAGGAAGCGGGCTGGAGCGAAGGTCTGGTTCATAATATATCCTGAGGATTGGTTATGGTTAGTTCAAACAGTGATTCAAGATTGATGGCGGTTTCGCGGTCAGGATCTGTCTGACGGCGTATGATGGCGAAGCCTCCGGCTGTCGGCTGACAATAAAGGGCCGATTCGTCTGGCAATGGTTCGAGAGTGAATGAAAGACGCTGTTGAATCAGGTCTATCGGAGCATTCAGCACTATGCGGCGTGAGTCTACGATGATCACATGATCGAGTATGCGGTCAAGGTCACGAACCTGATGGGTCGAGATCACCACCGTGCGGTCATCTGTCATGGCCGATACCAGTGCACGCCGGAACTCACTCTTGCCGGGTATGTCAAGCCCGTTGGTCGGCTCGTCCATCAGCAGCAGTGATGTGCGGCATGCAAGTGCGAAAGCTATGAGCACTTTTTTCTTCTGTCCCATCGACAGACGGCCCAGATGTGGACGACCCTCGATGCGGAACTCGGCCAGATAGCGGTCCATCTCCTCCGCGCTGAACTTTGGATAAAACGGAGCGTTGACTTTTATGAACTCGTCGAGCCTCACCGCCGGCAGCTCAAACTCCTCCGGCACCAGAAAAATATCTGCCAAAGTCTCCGGCCGCCGCTCTCCCACCGCCACTCCGTTATACGTGATCTCCCCCGCCTGCGGACGCAACAGTCCGCTCATTAAATAAAGGAGGGTACTTTTCCCCGCGCCGTTACTCCCGAGCAGTCCGTAGACCGCTCCTCCCTCCAGCGACAGATTGAGATCCGAAAATACCGGAGACGATGTTTTCGGATAAAAATAGCTCAGTGATGATACTTTAAGCATAAAAGGTGATTTAGTTTAATAGTGTACTATATAAGTATGACACCGCAAAGATATAACTAATTATCTAATCTACAAAATAAAAAGCCAAATTTATGGAATTTGATAAAAAGTTCCCAAAAAACTTTGTCAATTCAAAAAAAACGCATAACTTTGCACCCGTAATTCCCACCAGGAGTGGTGCTCGAGCGGTTGAAGAGGCACGCCTGGAAAGCGTGTATACGTCAAAAGCGTATCGCGAGTTCGAA
>CAZKRV010000044.1:0-12662 GCA_964555345.1 uncultured Bacteroides sp. | reverse complement strand
ATCCCCAAGATGATCGCCGACATCGCTTCGGGCCACATCTCGATGGACTATGGATTTCATGGCCCGAACTTCGGTACGGTATCGGCTTGCGCATCATCCAACAACGCCATCATCGACGCTTTCAACCTGATTCGTCTCGGTAAGGCCGACGCGATCGTGACCGGTGGTGCCGAAGCTGCCATTTTCCCTGCCGGTGTCGGCGGCTTCAACTCGATGCACGCCCTCTCGACCCGCAATGATGAACCCACCCGCGCTTCCCGCCCCTTCAGTGCTTCGCGCGATGGATTCGTGATGGGCGAAGGTGCAGCAGTGCTCATTCTTGAAGAGCTTGAACATGCCAAGGCCCGCGGCGCCAAGATCTATGCCGAAGTGGTCGGCGGCGGTATGAGTGCCGATGCATATCACCTCACTGCTACCCACCCCGAAGGATTGGGCGCTATGCTCTCGATGCGTAATGCGCTTGAAGATGCCGGCATGAAGCCCGAGGATATTGACTATATCAATGCGCATGGCACCTCGACTCCCGTAGGTGACGTCAGCGAGATCAAGGCCATCGTGGGAGTGTTTGGTGATCATGCCAAGAAGCTCAACATCAGTTCGACCAAATCGATGACCGGTCACCTGCTCGGTGCCACCGGTGCACTTGAAGCTATCTTCAGCATCAAGGCCGTTGATGAAGATATCGTGCCCCCTACCATCAATCATGAAGAGGGTGACAATGATCCCGACATCGATCCCGAACTCAATCTTACGTTCAATGAGGCTCAGAAGCGCCCCGTGCGCGCGGCTCTCAGCAACGTGTTCGGCTTCGGCGGCCACAACGCCACTGTAATTTTCAAGAAATACGAAGGCTGATAACGCTTAATGCATTAAAATTTGAGGAGTCCCATGCTTTGGGGCTCCTTATTTTTTGTATTCATTAAATTTTTCCGTAATTTTGCAGAATAAATTCAAAAACCTCACTTTTTAACTAAAAATGAACAGCAAACTCAGTCTTACGCTTGCCCTTGCGGCTGCTGTGGCTCTGACCGGTTGCTCCAAGAAGCTCGGGCAGATGAAAGCCGATTATTTCACCGTTAACCCCAACCCCCTCGAAGTGGTTGGCGAAGATGTTCCTGCTACCGTGTCGGCACGCATACCCGCCAAATACTTCCGGAAGAATGCAGTGGTTACCGTAACCCCCTACATCACTTATCAGGGTGGTGAAACCGCTTCCGCTTCCTATGCATTCCAGGGTGAGAAGGTGCGCGGCAACAATCCCGTGATCTCCTACGAACGTGGCGGTGCCGTGACCATTCCCGTGAAAGTGGCCTACACTCCCGCCATGGCCCAGAGCAACCTTGAACTCGCATTCTCCGTGGTACAAGGCTCCAAGACCTACGTTCTCCCCCGCGTCACCGTTGCCAACGGTGTTGTGACCACCGCAACCCTTGCTACCGTAGGCTCCGTGAACCCCGCCCTCGGTGCAGACAAATTCCAGCGCATCATCGCTGAGAAATATGATGCCGACATCATGTTCCTCATCAACCAGGCCAATATCCGCGACAATCAGCTCCGCACTCAGGCCATGACTGACCTCAACGCCCGCATCGATGAAGCCAATGCCGATGACCGTCGTGAGATCGAGGAAATCAATATCCGCTCATACGCTTCGCCTGACGGCACCATGGAATTCAACACCAAGCTGGCCGAGAAGCGTGAAAAGACCACCGTTGACTACATGAACAAGCAGCTCAAGGGCAAGACCTTCGGTGAACTCACCGCAGACTTCACCCCCGAAGACTGGGAAGGTTTCCGTCGTCTGGTTAGCGAAAGCAACATTCAGGACAAGGACCTGATCCTCAGCGTGCTCTCCATGTATAAAGATCCCGATGTGCGTGACCGCGAACTCCGCAACATGACCAGCGTGTTTGAACAGCTTGCTGAAGAGATCCTGCCTCAGCTCCGCTATTCACGCATCAGCGCCAAGATCAACGTGATCGGCAAGAGCGACGAAGAAATCGCCGCCGCCTTCAAGTCGAACCCCTCGACCCTCTCCGTTGACGAACTCCTCTACCTGGCCACCCTTACCGACAACAACGATGAAAAGGCTCAGATCTATTCCGTAGCCGCTGAGATTTATCCCACCGACTACCGCACATTCAACAACGTAGGTCTCTGCCAGTTCCGCGACGGTGACTATGCCGCTGCCCGCTCCAGCTTCGCCCAGGCTGCACGTCTGGCTCCCGCTGCTGCTGAACCCCAGATGAATATCGGTCTCGTTGAGATGGCTTCTTCCAACTACGAAGCTGCACAGAGCCGCTTCGGCAATGCTGCCGGCGCTCCTGAGCTCGCTGAGGCTCTCGGTATCTACTACCTCAAGCAGGGTGACAACACTGCCGCCGCTCAAGCTCTGAAGGGTGTCAATACCAACAACGCTGCCGTTGCCCAGATCCTCACCAAGGATTATTCCGGTGCAAAGAAGACTCTCTCTGCCATTGCCAATCCGGACGCCTATACCTACTACATCACTGCAGTGCTCGGTGCCCGCACCAACAATGAGGCAATGATCATCAACAACCTGCGCCAGGCCATCAAGCTTGATAACACTATGGCTGACCGCGCACGCAACGATCTGGAATTCTCCCGCTTCAACATATCTTCCATTCTCTGATGGAACGTAAATTCAAACGTGTACTTCTGAAGCTGAGCGGCGAGTCTCTCGCCGCCGGCTCAGGACACGGGATAGACACCGTGCGCCTCGGACAATATGCCGAGCAGATCCGTGACGCTGTGCGCTCCGGTATCGAAGTGGCCATCGTCATCGGCGGCGGTAATATCTTCCGGGGTCTGAAAGGTGCCTCGCAGGGCTTTGATCGTGTGAAGGGAGACCAGATGGGTATGCTCGCCACGGTGATCAACTCTCTTGCTCTCAGCTCGGCCCTCGAGTCGATCGGCCAGCCGGCCGAAGTACTTACGGCCATAGCCATGCACCCGATAGGTAACCACTATTCCAAGTGGCGCGCTATCGATGCCATGCGTGCCGGCAAGGTGGCTATCCTCAGCGGTGGCACCGGCAATCCGTTCTTCACTACCGACACCGGTGCATCGCTGCGCGGAGTCGAGGTGGAGGCTGATGTGATGCTCAAGGGCACCCGCGTAGACGGCATTTATACGGCCGATCCCGAGAAGGATCCTTCTGCCACCAAGTTTGACTCCATCACTTATGATGAAGTCTATAGCAGAGGCTTGAAGGTGATGGACCTGACCGCCACAGCGATGTGTAAGGAGAATCATCTGCCGATCATCGTGTTTGACATGGACACTCCCGGCAACCTTGCTAAAGTGCTCTCCGGAGAGCCGATCGGAACCCTCGTCTATTGATCCACGCGATTATAATAAACTAAAAGCGCCCGACTGAAAAGTTAGGGCGCTTTTGGTTATTTTATGGATTCGAGATCGCAGGTGAGGGTGATAAACTGGTCGACTGTGAGCTGCTCCGGGCGGAGGGCCGCAAGGGGATGGTCAGCGGGAAAGTCGGGACAGAGTGCCCTGATGGAGTTGCGTATGGTTTTGCGGCGCTGTCCGAAGGTGGTCTTGACTACTGATTTAAACAAGGCTTCGGAGCAGGGAAGGGAGGTGCGGTCATTACGCGTCATGCGGATTACTCCGGACTTGACTTTTGGGGGAGGATTGAACACGCCTTCGCTCACGGTGAAGAGATAGTCGACCTGATACCATGCCTGAAGCAATACGCTGCGTATGCCGCGCGCCTTGGTGCCGGGGCCTGCGGCCCGACGCTCGGCCACCTCGCGCTGGAGCATGCCTGAGCAGCATGGCACCATGTCCTTATATTCGAGTACGTGAAAGAATATCTGCGAAGAGATATTGTAAGGGTAATTGCCGATCACGCAGAAAGGGCGGCCTCCTGTCAGCTGCGGCAGGTCAAGGCGAAGGAAGTCCGCTTCGACGATTCGGCCGTCGAGTGCGGGGAAGTTACGCTTGAGGTAGTCTACGCTTTCGGAGTCAAGTTCCACTACTGTGAGGTCGTGGCCCTGCTCAATGAGGAACTGCGTGAGGACACCCATGCCGGGACCAACTTCGATTACCGGGGTGCCGACGTAGTCTTTGAGGGTGTCGGCAATGCGGCGGGCCACCGACAGGTCGGTTAGGAAATGTTGGCCAAGGGCCTTTTTCGGCTTTACGCGATCGGTGGTCATAGGCGTTCGAGAACGTTGCGTATTTTTTCGTAAGTGGTGATGCGGGTGGGTACGAGCGGCAGGCGCAGTTCATTTTCCATCCAACCCATGGCATGTAGCAGGCACTTCACGCCGGCGGGATTGCCATCGACGAAGAGGAGGGAGAAAAGTTCGGTGAATTTGTGGTGTATGAGCAGCGCGTTGGCAAAGTCTCCTTCGAGGGCCAGACGCACCATCTTGGAGAATTCCTTTGGAAATGCGTTGCCGATCACGGAGATCACACCGACGGCACCGAGAGTGATGAGGGGGAAAGTGATGCCGTCATCGCCTGATATGACCATGAAGTCGCGTGGTTTGCGCTTGATGATGTCATCGATCTGGGTGAAGTTGCCTGATGCTTCTTTGACGGCCACTATCTTGTCGGGGAAGTCAGTGGCGAGTCTCAGGGTGGTTTCTGCCGTCATGTTCACACCCGTACGTCCCGGCACGTTGTAGAGCACCACGGGGAGGGGTGACGCTGCAGCCACGGCGGCATAATGCTGGTAGATTCCTTCCTGTGAAGGCTTATTGTAGTAAGGCACCACTGACAGTATGGCATCATAGGCCGAGAGGTCCGTTGTCTTGAGCTCTTCGACAAGCCCCATGGTGTTGTTTCCTCCCATGCCAAGCACTAGCGGCACTCGCCCGGCCACGCGGGCGGCGACGAAGTCGCGCACCTGATGCTTCTCGTCAGGCGTCAGTGTCGGAGTTTCGGCTGTGGTGCCAAGTACTACCAGAAAGTCTATCCCGGATTTAATCTGGTATTCTACCAGTCGGGCGAGTGCCTGGAAGTCTATGGATTTATCGGCTTTGAAGGGAGTCACGAGCGCCACGCCCATGCCCTTGAGATTGATTCGGGCCATAAATTTCGCTTGAATAGTATATCCGACTGCAAAGTTACACCATTTCCTGCAGAAACGCAAAAAAATGAAACTGATAGTGGCAGTGAAGTCTATAAAATGTCAGTTATGAGGCATATATAAAAAATAATGGCGGCGAGTCTCACGACGGGCCACCACTCGGGATTTTACGGTAGTACTTAAATGCTATTATTCGTTATGTCTTAGCCTATTTATATTTGAATGAAAAAGATTCTCAGGTTTTGAAGCTGTTCCATATTTCTATCAATTTTCTCTCGGAAGTCTCTCCTTCCGTTTGACGATGTCAAAGTTACGATGGAAAATTAGAAAAAACAAGCAAAATGTTTAATAACATATATTTTCCATTTTGTCTACTTTGCTGTCCTAAAAGGATTGTGAGACGGGCAAATTTTGCCGCTTGGCTGTGACCGTGTGATAAATTGAAAGTTATGGCCGCCGTAAACTTATGAATTGAAATTAGAGATCTTTAATTTTATTATAGTCAGACTCCGTTGAAGTGAGGATTTGCGAAGTGCCAGATGGTAATTCCTGCTGTGACGGCCACATTCAGCGAGTGCTTGGTGCCGAATTGCGGCAGCTCGATACAGCAGTGGCAGCGGTCTACAACAGCCTGATCGACTCCGTGGACTTCGTGGCCGAGAACGATTGCATAGCGTTGCGTGGGAATCACATCGAATTCCTGAAGGGGAATGCTGCCATGTGCCTGTTCGATGGCGCAGAGTTTCACTTCCGGCCCGAGCCATTCCAGCGCTTCGAGCGTGGAGGGGAAGTAGAGCCAGTCCACTGACTCTTCAGCTCCGAGAGCTGTTTTGTGTATTTCGGCCGAGGGTGGGGTGGCCGTGATGCCGCAGAGGAGTATGCGTTCCACGCAGAACGCGTCGGAGGTGCGGAATATGGATCCGATATTGTTTAGCGAGCGTACATTGTCAAGCACCACGGTTATCGGAAATTTGCGTTTGGCGTGAAACTGTGCCGCTGTGTCGCGTCCGAGTTCCAGTATGTTTTTCTTGATGTTGTTCATTCTGCTGATTGTTGTTGGTGGAGCATGCGGTTGAGCGTGGAGTCAAAGCCTACGTTGCGATACACGAAGACTTTTTGCAGCAGCAGATTCCAGAAAAGTGATACCAGTAGCGATACGGTGAGTCGGGCCACTGTGAACCTCAGGTTTTTGGCTATGCCCCATGAGTCGAGCAGCGTATTGTCGGTGAAGGCCGCGTTGAGCCATTCGGTGCCGTAGGTGTTGAGCAGCAGCGATCCGATCCACACCATGGCGTATTTGATCATCACGTTTACCACCGGGCAATTGCTTGCGCGGAAAGTCCACTTATAATTGAGCGCGCAATTGACCACCCCGCCCGATATGGCTCCCGCCGCAGCGGCATACATGGCGTTGAATCCGAGCCATGCAAAGGTGGCGAATGACATGCCGAAGTCCACCCATGCTGACAGCTGGCTGGTGAGCATGGCCTTGAGCAGCCAGATGCGGTGGCGGATTATGGCTATGAATTTTCTGCGGTTCACGGACGATGAAAGGCTGTGTTGTGGTGCCGTTTATTTGAGATTGCGCAGCTCGTAGGTTTTGGCGCGGAGATAGTCGCCAAGTTCGCGGGGAGAGCCATGGTGAAGCATCTGCTCCTCGACGGATATGGGGGCACCTACGCTCACATGGATCTCCTGCCCGTTTTTGCGGAATACCTCTGATGGTAGGCGCAGCGTACGAGCGGGCCAACAGATGTGTCCGAGCACGTTAAACCACCATGAATTGCTGCCGTGGAAGAAGATGGGTATCACGGGCACCTGTGCTCGATAGATGATCTGGAGCACGGAGTCCTGCCACTGGCGGTCCTGAAGCACGCCGTGGCGGTCGGTCTTGCTCATGGCGCCTGCAGGGAAGAAGCCGACGGGTTCGCCTTCCTTGAGCTGACGCAGGGCCTGGCGTATGCCGTTGACGCTCACTGCGCGTTTGGCAGGATCGTTTTGCGCCATAGGGTCCACTGCTATGAAATTGGGGCGCATGGCCGAGATGTGGTTCAGAAACATATTGACCATTACCTTGAACTGCGGCCGACGCGATCCGATCAAGTATATGAGCACGATGCCGTCGAGCGCGCCAAACGGGTGGTTGCTGACTGTGATGAATGCCCCTTCGGGCAGGTTGTCGAGCACTTCCTGTCCGTCGATCCTCAGTGTGTTGTGGAATTGTTCGAAGAGCATGCGTTCGGTGAACTTCGGCCCAGGAGTGTCGCAGCAGGCGCCGTGGGCGCGGTTCACTTTGTCGAGACTCAGCATCTTCACCACCATCTGTGCCAGACGTGGATGTCCGGCCAGCGGTTTCACAATCTGCATCACGTCATCGGCGTTGATCACGTCGGGACGCACTTGATATTTTTCGTAATCGGTCATTGACTGATAGATAGTCTTCGGGTTGATGTTTTAATGTAGTTAGCCGGCCTTGAGTTTCTTTTTGATCTTTCCGAGAGCCATCGAGGCTATGGCGGGGGCGGCTTCTTCGGTGCAGGTCGAGAAGCTGGGCCAGTCATTGAAGTTGATGAACGTCATTGTGCCGTCGGGTCCTACGATGCAGTCTCCGCCGTAGATGTCGATGCCGAGGGCATCGGCGGCCCGCGACGCGTTGTCGCGCAGGCTTTCGGTCGAAAATCCGTAGACGGGCGGCAGATTGTTGCGTTCGGCGTCGATTCCGGCCGGATAGTAGTGGTGGAAGAATCCTGTGCCGCGAACTCCGTAGAATTTCACCAGGTTGCCGTCGATATGGCGTTCGATTACTGCCGAGCGTATGCCGCGGAGAAAGTATTCCTGAAGCACACGTTGCGCTTCGCGTGGGTCGCGGGCAAAGGTGATGTCTTCCTTGTGCATCGAGTGGAAGTCGGCACGCTTGACCCAGCAGCGGTTCATGGCCATGCGTTCCATCGTGTCGGTAAGCACCTGATCGGTGGTTACAGTGAAAGAGTCCACGTAGCCCACTCCGGCTTTGGTCAGCAGCGGGGCCATGATGCCGCGTTTGCAGTTTTCAATGCCGTATGGGGAGTTGATGACGAGTGTGCCCGAGTCTTCAAGATGGCGGAGCAGTTCGATGGACCGACGGTCGCGACACATACTGAGTATTGTGGAGGTCTCGGCCGGATCTACCTTCCCGCCCTGAAACTCCGCTTCGCTATATACCGACACAACGCATCCCCGCTTGCGCAGACGGGCGCAGACGGCCATGAGTATCTGTGCGTCGGCCCCTATATGGTTTGGAGAATAGGCGGGCGAGCGCAGTATGGCTGCTATCCGGAAGTTACTCAAGGTTAAGTTTCACATTGTCGCGTCCGCGCTCCACATAGAGCTTGGGCAGAGGGTTTGCTGTAGCTTCGGAGTGGCGGAGCCGGTTGCGGAATGCATCGACTGCCGTGTAGATTGCGCAGCGCATGGACTGTGCGTCGGCCTGTCCCTGTCCGGCAATGTCGTAGGCGGTGCCGTGGTCGGGCGATGTGCGCACTTTGGGTAGCCCTGCGGTGAGGTTCACTCCGGAGTCCATGCCGAGGGCCTTGAGGGGTGCCAGTCCCTGATCGTGATACATGGCGAGCACGCCGTCGAATTTCTCATAGTGGGCGGCTCCGAAGAATCCGTCGGCGGGATAGGGCCCGAATGCGTCGATGTGCTTTTCGCGGGCGGCGGCTATGGCCGGAGTGATTATTTCGGCCTCTTCATTGCCGAGCAGCCCGGAGTCGCCGCAGTGAGGATTGAGTGCAAGCACGGCTATGCGCGGGTGGTGCACCCCGAAGTCGGCTTTGAGGCTTTCGGCGAATTGCGTGATCTTTTCCTCGATCAGTTCGCGGCTCAATGCCGACGGCACGGCGCTTATGGGCAGGTGAGTAGTGGCCAGCGCCACGCGCAGGCGTTCGTTGCAGAGCACCATCAGCGCTTTGCTGCCATGGCCGAGGGCCGATTCCAGATATTCAGTGTGTCCCGGGAAATGAAACTCTTCGGACTGGACCGTGCTTTTGTTGATCGGGGCGGTGACGATCACGTCGATCAGTCCCGACTCGATGTCGGCCACAGCCGCGTCGAGAGCGGCGCGGGCGGCCTGACCGGCCACGGCAGTGGCCTGTCCCGGTTCCACCCGAGTGTCTTCCGGCACCACGTTGACCATATTGATCACTCCTGGGCGCGCGTCGGCCGCTGAAGCTACGGTGTTGATAGACGACGCGGGCAGTCCCATGCCGCGGCGGTAATATGACCATATCTTGGCCGAACCATATATCACCGGGGTGATCAGCTCAAGCATCGTCGGATCTTCGAGTGCCTTGATGATCACTTCATAGCCGATGCCGTTGATGTCGCCGTGGGTTATGCCCACGCGTATGATGTTTTCGCTCATGAAGTCGCGTGTTGTTATGATTGATTGGAGGAGGCGCGGAGCATTGTCAGTATCTTGCCGCACAGGCGCTCATGGCGGGCGCGGGTGTAAAACAGCACTATGTTGAACACCGTTAGCTCAGCCACGAAATAGAGCCAAGGCATGCCGATGAAAAGTGAGGCGAAGAGGAAGATGGTGCGCCAGTTGAATGTCATGAAGTTTTCCCACTTGCACAATGGGAAGCTCAGATGCAGGAATTCGGCACGTACATCGGCGGGCACCTGTCCGTCGGGATAGTGCTCGCGCATGTAGTCGCGGAGCTGCTGCATCTTTGGCGTGAACTGCTCCTGCTGCCGTGTATAATTATAATAGGTGGAGAGCACGATGCGGCGCCAGAGGCTTCCGCCCGAGCGCTTCATCTCGTCGAGGTCATGACGCAATTGGGCCGACGAGTCAAGCTCGCTGCCTGAAGCTCCTTTGAGGAAGAAGAGGTGGAACTGGCGGTAATAGTCGGCAGCCGCGGCCTGCTTGGCGTGGCAGAGTCCGGCCGCTACTGCCAGAGTCCATATCCACCATGGATTGGCGGTGAAATATGGCACTGTGGCAACCGAGCGCAGGCAGATGGCCACATATATGCTTGCAAACCAGAAGTCGCCCGACACTCCGTCTAGTATTCGGCCCAGTCGCGAATATTGCTTGGTGAGTCGTGCGAGCTGTCCGTCGGCGCTGTCGTATGAATTGGCCCAGATGAGCAGCAGCATGCCGATGACGTTGATGCCGAGGTCTGCGGGGTAGAAGCAGATGCCTGCGGCCACGCCGATGAATATCGACGCTATGGTCACGGCATTGGGCGTTACGCCCAGTTTGCGAAACAGGCACGCCCAGGCGAAACCGATCGGGCGGTAAAAGGCCAGGTCGATGTTCTCTTCCGTATCGGCTGATTTGAGCGATGCGCGGTATTCAGCCTTAAGACTGTCAAACATATTGCTCTCCGTTTACTTCGCGCAGAAATGCTTCAGCCACTTCGCGGTCATGGCCGCAGTCCACGTCAAGAGCTTTGCTGAATTCAAATACCCTCACCTTGATCGGGGTCTCAGCGGCCAGTATGCGCTGGAAGTCGCTCAGTGACTCGGGGTAGCCCTCGCGTGCGGCCACGGTGGCCATGGCGCGCGGAGTCAGGCCGTAGAGTCCGGCCGACACGATCACTTCACCGGGGAACGGTTCGCCGCCATAGCGGTAGTCAATCACTTCCGAACCGTCGGGCGCAAGATTGGCCCAGAGCGGGCTTTCGTCGTCGACGAAGCGGGTCAGGCCCATCATCACTTCCGAGTCTGTCATTCGGTCGACGGCATCGACATATTCCTTGAATTCTGCGATGGGGAAGATGGCATCGACTGTCATGGCTATGAACTTGCCCTCCACTCCTTTGCAGGCTTCGGAGAGGCTGTAATATGAATTGTCGCTCACTATGGGGCGCACGTGCAGCGGGTAGCCTTCTGCCTTCATGTTTTCAAGAAACTCCACTAGCTGGGGCATACGGCTGTTGGCTACGATATATATGTTTTCGGCCTTGCAGTCCATGAGTACCTTGATCAGTCGACCGATCATGGGCTGCCCCATGATCTCAACCAGCGGTTTTGGATTTTTCTCGCCCTCGCGAGTGAATCGCGAGCCGAGTCCGGCGGCCAGGATTACGTAGTTCATATTGTGTTGAGCGTGATGATTTGGTTTTTGATTCAAGTTGCAAAGTTAGCAAATTTTGTTGAGAGCTGAAAGATTACGCGAAAGAATCATATAATAGCGAAGCCCTGGCGCTCGGCGCAGGGCTTCTGTCGGTGTCGTTGTCGGATCGTGGTCGGTTTATTTGTTGGCCGCAGCCTGTTTACATACGTGCTTCCTTACGTAAATAGGAGGATCTAAAGGCATATAGAAGGCTCTTGGCTTATCTGTCTCGTTCGGCTCAATGGTGATTGTCAGCCTGTCGTCGTTTCGGCTGAATCTTACCCATTCGATTGCCCCGTCGTAATGAAAAGGATCATGTGTCTCCAGATTAAAATCCTTTATGTAGTCCTTTGCATGATATTCATTTATGTAATTTGTGGCAGAAGCTAAATCGTTATCTATTTTTATGCAATGCTCGTCCCAATACTTTGCACTCGTGGAAATGTCCACAGTATATGTCCCGCCCTCTGCCGGCATATATACTTCTTCCGGGGTGACTATAAAATAGGAATCAGGATCAAGACCCAATAGCATGCCCGGGCCTCTCCAGCAGATAATGGAGTCATTGTCGATAGGGCCGCTCAGGTGTATAATCACCGGATGCCCTTCTTCTTCGCTATCCGAATGGCTGAAGCTTACGGTCAGTTTGCGGTCATTGAATGACAGGGTGAGGTCTTCTTCAGTGAAGGTACTGCCTGACACAAGATCAGTCCCAAAATATTTCATTACCGGAGTAAATTGGATAGAGTCGATCGTCAGGCGGTCAACACCGGTGCTTACTATCGTGTCCCATGCTTCATATGTGGGATGTTCTATTAGCCATCTTGGATGTAGTTTGAGCGGAGCTACAATCTCTTCTATCGGGTCTTCTGCTTGAACCGGATCATCGGAATTGCATGCTGCAAATCCAGCCAGAATAACGGCTGCTGCAAAAATTGATGAAAGATAGTGTTTCATGATATATTTAGGTTTAAGTGAGTAATTTTTGCAAAGATAGTATTTTTTTGATAATATATTGAATGTGCTTGAAAATTTAACAGTATTGTAACTTTAAGGTAGTGATATTCGCCGTTTGTGTGCGAAATGATAGTTTGGTGCGACCTGATGCGATTCGTCGGGAAAGAAAAAATGCAGGTACGGTGAACTATCTGTCGGGACGGTGCGTTGTAAGAGTACATAGCAAGATGCTTTTTCATTGAAAGATATGTGATAATGATTGGTTTATTATTTGACGAGGAGTGACTGTGAAGCCACTCCTCGCCGAATTTATATATGGTGCTATGGATGTAGCCGCTTGAGTTCTCGGTTTTTTTTCGTAACTTTGCACTCTAAAAGATTAATCAAAAAGCTAAAAGCAAAAACATAAAGCAATGCGCACAGCTAAGGAAATTCGCGAATCCTTCAAGGAATTTTTCCGCAACAAAGGACACCAGATCGTGCCCTCCGCCCCGATGGTCATTAAAGATGACCCCACACTGATGT
>CAZKRV010000043.1:0-13048 GCA_964555345.1 uncultured Bacteroides sp. | reverse complement strand
ATAAAGCGAACGCCGCGTCTGGCCCTAAGGCTGAACGCGGCGTTGCTTTATAAGGAATACGTGGTGATTACTTCACCAGAATTTTTGCACCGTTGATGATGTAGATGCCCGGGCGGCTGATGGCATTGAGCCTGCGGCCCTGAAGGTCGAAGATCATGTCGGAGCCGGCAGACTCACCTGCAGCGATAGCTGAGATCGACGATGAAGGCTCGTAGGTCACGGTCACCGACTTGTGGCCGGTCAGGCGGTCAAAGCCTTCGTTACCCGAAACGGATTTGACGCTATAGCCTGCAATAGCGGGAGCCACGAGAGTGAACTCTTCACCAGCCACGCCATAGGCCACTGACTCCTGAAGCACGTCGCCATTCAGGTTGACTGCGGTGATCGACACTCTGAAGTGAGGCAGCGCCTCATACTCGAAGATGCTGACGGGCTGACCCTTGTCGGCAGACCAACCGGAGAGCGATCCATCGGAGTTACCGTCCCAGTAGAGATTGTTGGAGCTGTTCTTGATGCGCCATGCGTCAACCGAGAGATCATAGGAGAATTCAAACGGTTCGCCGGTCGAGTTCATCACCACGGGGTTAGATGCGCTCGAAGTGTGCACGGCCGGAATATAGAGGCCATTGTAAAGACTCTTGACCTTGAAGTTGTCACCGGAGGCTTCGAGCACCCAGGCATAGGCGGGCGAAGTCATCGAAGCGGTTGAGGTGCCCCATACCTGATTCAGGTCGTTGACAAAGCGGAAGCAGTTGCGGCCACCGCCACGGGGGTCGGCATCGTAGAGCACGTATGACATACCGTCTTTCACTTCACTCACGGCATCACCCACGGCTTTCACACCATTGATGGCTTCGGTGGAATAAACGGCTTCGATCACCTGATCTTTGTCAAGAGTCAGAGTGGTGCCCTCGGCGGGAGAGATGCTCTCAAGAGTATAGAATTCAATTGTGGGAGCCTTCACTTTATAGGAGCTACCGGCTTCTCCGGTGACAAGCACGCGGGCTGCGACAGCACCCAGTCCGTCACGGCAGATATAGGTGATAGTGGTAGCGGTGCGGTGATACACGGCGTTGACGGTGGTGCCATTGACCGAAGCGCTCACCAGCTCATGGTTCTTGATTTCAGGACAAAGCTTGGCAGCCTCGGCTCCAGCCTTGAGCGAGCGGGTGCGTGTGCCCAGATCCTGGCCCTTGTCATCGGTACATACATAAGTATATACGGTCACAGGTTCGATGCTCCATGCAGTGCCCTGTGCGCGGAGAGCGGGCAGAGCGGAGTTGGCGTTGTTGCCGGCTCGGAGGGTGAGGGGAGAGGAGGGAGCAGTGGCGGTATTGGGCCAGAATGCCTGACCGCTTATGGCCAGAGTGAAGTCGTTGGTACCGGATTCATTGCAGGTCACGACCACGTCGGCGCCTTCGGAATTAACGGCAGTGACAGGGCGGCCGGAGCGGGCCACATAAGCACCCACGCTACCGATGAAGCGACCGGTGACCGCGTTGCGCAGGCGTACGGTCTTTGTGTTATTGGCATTTGTCTTGACGCTTACCACTTCCCAGGCATTGTTGGCCCAATCGTCAAACGATGTCGACAGAGTCGAGCTGCCGGCGGCATCATCGGAAATGGTGATGCCTTCGAGGTCGGTGGTCACGTTGATAAACGAATAGGTCTTGCCATGTTCCAGAGTAGAGAACGAAGGATAGAGCTCTACATCGCCCTGGCCAACGCCGTGGAGCGGCATGAAGGTGAAGATACCGCTATTGCCGTCGGTGGGATCGTTATAGCAGTTGATGGAGAAGTTCTGGCCTGCGGCAGCCATGTTCATCCAATAGCCGTCGTTCTGCTTTGTGGAGCGTATGGCATAGTAATATGCACCGGATTCGGAATCTTTGCCGTAATAAGAAGAGGTGTCGAGAGTGAAGTCATAGTGACGGGCCGAGTCATCATAGTCCCAGCGGCCGGTATTGTTCTGTGCGGTGGGGGTGGACTTGACCGAGCCGTCAGGCTTAGCCTTGCACACCATTGCATAGTGGCCGGGGTTGGCGGGATCTTCCACAAAGCTCCACCACTGATAGTCATAGTTGGAGTCGCCTTCCTTAGCAGGATCGTGTGACCAGAGGCGGTTGGCCTGAGCGTTGCCGGTACCGATCTTGTCGGAATCGGAGGTGAGCAGCTCTATGCATGCGCCGGCGCGGGGAGAGGCAGTGCAGCGGCTGATCAGGCGATACCACTCATTGGGGTCGGGAGTCACCACATCATCGCCGGGACCTTCCCCATTGTCAAGCATATAGTGAGTGGCATATTTGTAGCCGCCATAATCCAGCAGTTTGCGGTCAGCGGTGATGCGCTGGCGGAAACTGTTGAAGTTTTTCTTTGCCTGGGGGGTCCAGCCGGCTTCGGCTATGGCAATGAGTCGGGGCAGAGCGGCATATTCCATATATTCGCGGTCGCTCACCTGCTCACACCAGAAGGTACCCTGCACGCCGTAGCACTTATCCTGATTGGCAGCCGATACGGTTGAGAAGGGAACGTGATTGTAGACCTGCTGAACGGTGTTTTCACCGCCACCGGCACCCGGGGGGTCGTTAGGGTCCTGACGACGGTTGATGTAGTAGGGACCAAACAGGGTATAGATCGAGCGGAAGCCGTTGGAGGTAGCCACGGAAGCACCGCCATCTGAACCGGCGTACCAGCAATAGATCGTGGCGTTGGTCTGCTTCATCAGGTTGAGATCGGTGCCGCCTGCGGTAACCGATTCATTCCACATGGCCAGAGTGCGGCCCTCGGACTTCACAAAGTCGCTCATCTGCTTGTTGAAGTATGACTGCAGACCGCGCATATTGGTATAGCCGAGTTCAGTCTTCATGGCCTGACAGTCGGCATTGTTGTCCCAGCCGGTAGTCGGGCACTCGTCGCCACCGATGTGGATCACGTCGGAGGGGAAGATATCCATTACTTCGGTGAGCACGTCCTTGCAGAACTGGATAGCAGCAGGATTGGCCACATTGAGAATGTCGGTCGACACACCGCCGCTCACCCACACTTCATGGCTACCAGCGGGGTTGCATGAAAATTCCGGATATGCTGTCATCACTGCGGCCATGTGACCCAGGAATTCCACTTCGGGTATCACCTCGATGTGTCGTTCCTTGGCATATGCCACCACATCTTTCATCTCCTCCTTGGTGTAGAAGAAGGGGCCGTAGGGACGGTTGGTCCAGTACTGGCTCTTGGCATACATATCGGTGATCAGGCAGTTGGGCGCGGTAGCGGCAATGGTGGTCAGTTTCGGATAACCGGGCACCTCTACTCGCCAGCCCTGGTCATCGGTAAGGTGCCAGTGGAAGCGGTTCATCTTATAATAAGCCATCACGTCGAGCATGCGCTTCACTTCGTCAGTAGTGTAGAAGTGGCGGCTCACGTCAAGCATGAAGCCGCGATAGTCAAATCTCGGCTCGTCAGCCACATTGATTAGCGGCAGGGCATAGTCTGCCACCTCTTTTACTCCGGCCATCACATTGGCGGGAAGCACCTTCTTGAAGGTCTGGAAGGCATAATAGAGACCTGTGGCGGTGGCGGCCTTTACGGAGACGCCGCCGGCGGTCACTTCAAAAGTATAACCCTCGGGAGCGATGGTGTTGGCCACCGCTACGTTCACATCGGCGGCGCCGGAGCTTACAGTCACGGCTCCGAGTCCGGTGGCCTTATTCAGGTCGGCCACAAATCGGGTTACTTCAGCAGCCATATCCTCAGGGAGTCCGGCAATGCTGACTTTCATGCCGGTCGGGAGCACATAGCTACCGCCGGTCACGGACATCTCTTTCGGAATGGGAGTCAAGTTGACCAGACTGTCGTCAGCATGGGCGACGCCTGCAGCCATGACCGCACAAACGAACGATGACCAGATCAGTTTGAGTTTCATGTGTAGAAATGGTTTAATTTATGATTGGATTTGATATATCAGCGTTGACTTATGAGCATATTCATTGCCTGTTCGCGTGACGATATGAACTGAAAAGTCTTGAGGATCCGGTCCCCGTCATTCATATCGGTAAGCGTGTGGCGGAGCACTTTCAATGCCTTCAGCCTATCGTTGTCAAACGAAAAAGTGCCCAGCAATTCGGCGCACTGAGCACTGCTGAACTGTCCGAGCATAGCTATAGCTTCAATCATGTCGAGCTTACCGGTATCAAATGATTGCTTCTTGACCAGCTTGAGTATCCGTTTGAATGCGTCTTTATCAAGCGACGGAGCCATTGGCCGATGATAAGCAGGAGCGTGCGGAGGCATCGGTGGAGGCATCAACCCGGCTTGATTATGTTTGCGTTTGGCCGATGCACTTGAAGCGATCACCAGCATAAGTGTGAATATACAGGCTGTCTTTTTCATGATTAGAACACAGGAAATGATTTGTCGGTAAATACATACTTATTGTCAAACTCCTCCTGAGTCATGGTCAGCATTACGATACCCTGAGCCACGCAGATAAGGTGCCATATCCCGCAGGTGCAGAATGACAGAAGTATTGACAGAAATCCGGCTGACGTCTTGCCGAGATAGAAATACTGCACTCCATACATGCCGAGCAGAATGGCGAGCACGGCGGTACCTACCCTATCCTTACCGCTGGCCGACGACTGATGACCGAGGGGGCCGGAAGTATAGCTGCGGCGTTTCTCTGCCAGAGCCTGCTGAAGCTCGGGATAAGAAAAGAGCGGCGCCCACTCGCCCGAGTCGCGACACACGGACGTATTTTCATGAACATTGTAGGCCATGATCTGCTCTTTTGTCATAGGGCCTACAGTCCGTCCGTCTATGAAAATAAAATAATTCATGTTGCAAATATATGAATAATAATTGACAATCCGGCAGTCAGTGACCGTCAATTTTGCCTATGTCGCGGAAATTGCATATCTTTGCAGCCGAATCCTCAACGTTTGATATGATAAGAGAAGTTCTCGAACAAGTAATCAGCGAAGATCTGGCCGACCTTTGGTCGGTGCTTTCTCCCGACGAAAAGCGCCTGGTAATGGAGAACTTTACCCTTCACCATTTCAAAAAGAATCAGGTGATTTATGCCGAAGGTGATCAGCCCGATATGCTGTGGTGTCTGATCAAAGGCAAGGTAAAGAAGTATAAAGAGGGCATTGGCGGACGCAGCCAGATTCTGCGCCTTATCCGACCTGTGCAGTACTTTGGCTACCGCGCTTTCTTCGCCGGAGAGCCGTATGTCAGCTCGGCAGCAGCCTTTGAGCAGAGCACCGTGGGCACCCTCCCACTGTCGATTGTAGAGCAGCTCATTAAGCAAAACAATCGTGTGGCATGGTTCTTCATTCACGAACTTGCCCGCAACCTCGGCAGCTCCGACACTAAGATCGTCAATCTTACCCAGAAGCATATCCGCGGTCGTCTGGCTGAGGCTTTGATAGTGCTCATACAGAACTATGGTTATGAAGAAGACTCCTCCACACTGCGCATCTACATGAGCCGTGAGGATCTGGCCAACCTCTCGAACATGACCACCTCCAATGCTATCCGCACCCTGTCAACTTTCGTCAACGAGAAACTGATCGTGGTCGACGGCAGGCGCATACGCATACTTGACGAAGCCCAGCTTCACAAAATCAGCAAATTTGGCTGACGCATGCAAATCAGTCATAGATATAATAAGATAACTCAAAAACATTAACCCCCAAAATTCCACCGCCATGAACTGCACTATAAGCCGGCGCCGCAAAGCCCTGTTACTCGGCAGCGGAGAGTTAGGAAAAGAAGTCACCATCGAGCTCCAGCGATTCGGAGTCGAAGTGGTGGCATGTGACAAATATGCCGATGCCCCCGCCATGCAGGTGGCCGACCGCTGCCACGTGTTCAATATGCTCGACGGCACCGAACTGCGCCGCATCGTGGAGATGGAGCGCCCCGACCACATCATTCCTGAAGTCGAGGCAATTGCTACCGACACTCTCGTTGAGCTGGAAAAGGAGGGTTTCAACGTGACTCCTACCGCACGCGCCGCACGCCTGACCATGAACCGCGAGGGCATACGCCGTCTGGCTGCCGAAGAGCTGGGCATACCCACCTCCCGCTATCGCTTCGCCTCGACCCGCGAGGAGTTTGAAGCTGCCGTGAAGGAGATCGGTATACCCTGCGTAGTGAAGCCGATCATGAGCTCCAGTGGCCACGGCCAGACCACCGTGCGCCGCCCTGAGCAGATCGACGCAGCCTGGACCGAAGCCCAGGAGGGCGGACGCGCCGGAGCCGGCCGCGTCATCGTCGAAGGCTTTGTAGACTTTGACTATGAGATCACCCTACTCACCGTGCGTTCCTGCTCCGGCACCGAATTCTGCGAGCCGGTTGGACATGTGCAGGTCGAAGGCGACTACCGCCAGTCGTGGCAACCGCAACCCATGACCGACGCCGCTTTGACCCGCGCCCGCGAGATCGCCGCAAAAGTCACTGAGG
This sequence comes from uncultured Bacteroides sp., assembly GCA_964555345.1. Taxonomy (GTDB): domain Bacteria; phylum Bacteroidota; class Bacteroidia; order Bacteroidales; family Muribaculaceae; genus UBA3263. Next base: position 6,583 of record CAZKRV010000043.1, on the reverse strand, counting down.
CCCTCGGAGGCCATGGCATCTTCGGCGTTGAGCTGTTCGTCAAAGGCGACGAAGTAATATTCAGCGAAGTGTCACCCCGCCCTCACGACACCGGCATGGTCACCATGATTTCGCAAGACCTCAGCGAGTTCGCACTCCATGCCCGCGCGGTGCTCGGACTTCCGGTGCCTGAGATCCGCTTCTTCGGACCGTCAGCCTCTCACGCCGTGGTGGTTGAAGGCAACGGCACCGATGTCGAATTCGGCCACGTAGAGCAAGTGCTAGCCGAACCGGGCACACAGATGAGGATATTCGGCAAACCTGAAGTGAAAGGCCACCGGCGAATGGCGGTCATTCTCGCCACTGCCGACTCCGTTGACGAAGCCCGTGCCAAAGCAGAACGTGCAGCGTCTAAACTCACAGTAACAGTCAGATAATTATTCGGGCGCTCCGGCATATTGCCGGAGCGCTCCGAGTTTTCAAATACTTACCAACCAATCATTTTATGGAACTAAACACCATTTTCACCGACGGCGTATGGTCCAAAGAGATTAACGTCAGCGACTTCGTGAGCCTGAACATCGCCCCCTACACCGGCGACGCCTCATTCCTCCAGGGTCCCACCGAACGCACCTTGGCCGTGTGGAACAAATGCCTCACTGCGCTTGAAGAAGAGCGCCAGAACAACGGCGTGCGTGCCATCGATGCCGAAGTGATCTCCACCATCACCTCTCACAAGGCCGGCTACATCGACTGCGAGAACGAGCTGATCGTGGGTCTCCAGACCGATGAACTCCTGAAGCGCGCCATCAAGCCCTTCGGCGGCATCAAGGTCGTGGAAAAGGCTTGCCGCGAAAACGGAATCGAACTCCCCGAGAAAGTCAAAGATATCTTTGCTCACTACCGCAAGACACACAATGACGGTGTGTTTGATGTATATACCGAAGAGATCCGCCGCTTCCGCTCGCTCGGCTTCCTGACCGGTCTGCCCGATAATTATGCCCGTGGCCGCATCATCGGCGACTACCGCCGTCTGGCCCTCTACGGCACTGACCGTCTGATCGAAGCCAAGATGGACGACCTACGCAAGATCACCGGCCCCATGACCGATGCCACAGTGCGCCTGCGCGAAGAAGTAGCCGAACAGATCAAGGCCCTTAAGGAGATCGCCATCATGGGCGAATACTACGGCCTCGACCTGACCAAGCCCGCCACCAGCGCACAGGAAGCAGTGCAGTGGGTCTACATGGCCTATCTCGCAGCTGTCAAGGAACAGGACGGTGCCGCCATGTCGCTGGGCAATGTAAGCTCCTTCCTCGACATATTCATCGAATATGATCTGGCTCACGGCAAGATCGACGAAGTGTTCGCTCAGGAACTCATCGACCAGTTCGTCATCAAACTCCGCATGGTGCGTCACCTCCGCATGTCGTCTTACAACGACATCTTCGCCGGCGACCCCACCTGGGTGACCGAAGCTCTCGGCGGACGCTTCAACGACGGACGCATCAAGGTGACCAAGACCTCCTTCCGCTTCCTCCAGACCCTCTATAACCTCGGCCCCAGCCCCGAGCCCAACATGACCGTGCTCTGGAGCCCCGAACTCCCCGAGGGCTTCAAGGACTTCTGCGCCAAGGTCAGCGTCGACACCAGCTCTATCCAGTATGAAAACGACAACCTGATGCGCGAAGTGCGTGGCTGCGACGACTACGGCATCGCATGCTGCGTCAGCTACCAGGCCATCGGTCGCCAGATCCAGTTCTTCGGCGCCCGCGCCAACCTGGCCAAGGCCCTGCTGCTCGCCATCAACGGCGGCCGCTGCGAAAACACCGGCACCGTCATGGTCAAGGGTATCCCCGTGCTCACCTCCGACACTCTCAAGTTTGAGGAAGTCATGGCCAACTACAAGAAAGTGCTCACCGAAGTGGCTCGCGTCTACAATGAAGCGATGAACATTATCCACTACATGCACGACAAGTACTACTACGAAAAGGCTCAGATGGCTCTGGTCGACACCAACCCCCGCATCAACCTTGCCTATGGTGTTGCCGGTCTTTCGATCGCCATCGACTCCCTCTCGGCCATCAAGAACGCCAAAGTTACCGCCCGTCGCAACGAAATCGGCCTGACCGAAGGATTCGACATCGAAGGCGAATTCCCCTGCTTCGGCAATAATGATGACCGCGTTGACCATCTCGGCGTTGACCTCGTCTACTACTTCAGCGAGGAACTCAAGAAGCTCCCCGTCTACAAGAATGCCCGCCCCACCCTCTCGCTGCTCACCATCACCTCCAACGTGATGTATGGCAAAAAGACCGGTGCTACCCCCGACGGCCGCGCCAAGGGCGTGCCCTTCGCACCCGGTGCCAACCCCATGCACGGACGCGACAAGCATGGCGCCGTGGCTTCACTCAGCTCCGTGGCCAAGCTCCGCTACCGCGACAGCCAGGACGGCATCTCCAACACCTTCAGCATCATTCCCAAGTCACTCGGTCCCACCGACGAAGAACGCGTCGAAAACCTCGTGACCATGATGGACGGATATTTCACCAAGGGCGCACACCACCTCAACGTCAATGTGCTCAACCGCGAGATGCTCCTCGATGCCATGGAGCACCCCGAAAAGTATCCGCAGCTGACCATTCGCGTGAGCGGTTATGCTGTCAACTTCGTGAAGCTCAGCCGTGAGCATCAGCTCGAAGTGATCAGCCGCTCTTTCCACGAATCTCTGTAAATGATACGCGTACACTCCTACGAAAGTATGGGAACCTTCGACGGGCCGGGACTCCGGCTCGTCGTTTTCCTACAGGGTTGCCCCTTCCGCTGCCTCTATTGTGCCAACCCCGACACCATCGAAGTAGGCACGGCAGGCACGCTCACCCCGCCTGACGAGATCCTGGACATGGCAGTGGACCAGAAGCCTTTCTTCGGTCGCCGCGGCGGCATCACATTCTCCGGCGGCGAGCCCACCGCACAGGCGGCCGAACTGATCCCGCTCTTCCGCAAGCTGCGCGACAACGGCATTCATATCTGCCTTGACACAAACGGTGCCATACGCTCCGAAACCGTCAACGAGCTGCTCGAACTCACCGATCTGGTACTTCTCGACATCAAGCAGTTCAATCCGGAGCGGCATCTTGCCCTCACGGGCCGTTCCAATGAAGCCACTCTGGCCACTGCCCGCTGGCTTATGGAGCATGACAGGCCCATGTGGCTACGCTATGTGCTCGTGCCGGGAGTCAGCGATTTCGCCGAAGACATCGAAGCACTCGGCAACGCTATCGGACACTACCCGAACATCCAGCGTGTGGAGATACTTCCCTACCACACCCTCGGCGTACACAAATATGAAGCTATGGGCCTTGACTACAAGCTGAAGGACACTCCGAAAAACACGCCGGAGCAGCTTGAAGCCGCCCGCCAGCTCTTCGAGCGACACTTCCCCGGCAAAGTCGTGGTCAACTGATCCCCTCCCCCACTCGCACCTCACTCGCACCCGCCCACCGCGGGTGCGTTTTCGTTACATTGGGTCTACGTCGTAGTAGACGGTTATGCCTTTGAGAATGTGGGCGAGTGAAGACTGAAGGCTGCGGAGCAGGTCTTTCACTTTTTTCATCGACGCGGCAGTCTCGACCTTCAGCATGATCTTGCGGATATGTTGCTGCTGCACCCTACCGATTGCCGGCTTCTCCGGTCCGAACACTCGGTTGCCGAGCAGGTCGATGAGCCGGCGCGTCATGGTTTCGGCGGCAACGCTTACCTTCTCCTCCTCGCGGTGCTTCAGGTAAATGTAGATCAACCGCGTAAACGGAGGGTAGAGGAACTTGCGGCGTTCGGCTATCTCATGTTCGTAAAAGCCGCGATAGTCATGCTCACGCACAAATCCGATCACCGCATGCTGCGGCTCTGAGGTCTGCACGAGCACGAGGCCGGGAGTGTCACGGCGGCCGGCGCGGCCCGCCACCTGCATCAGCATATCAAACGCCCGCTCCGCCGACCTGAAGTCTGGGTAATGTATCAGCATGTCGGCCGACAGCACCGCCACCACACTCACCGCGTCGAAGTCAAGTCCTTTGGTCACCATCTGCGTGCCGACGAGTATGTCTGCCTTACGGGCCGAGAAGGTGTTTATTATCTCCTGATAGCCATCTTTGTTGCGCGTGGAATCGAGGTCCATGCGGAGGATCCGCGCCCGGGGAAACGACGACTGTACGCGTTCCTCGACGCGTTCCGTGCCATAGCCGACAATCTCGACCGAAGGTTCCTTACACACGGGGCAGACGGTCGGGAGTGGATAGGTGGCGCCACAATAGTGACAGACGAGCCGGTTGTCGGAGCGATGATAGGTGAGCGACACGTCGCAGTCCGTGCACTTGATCACGTTGGCGCACTGCGTGCAGCGGGCCATCGGGGCAAATCCACGCCGGTTGTGAAAGATGATGGCCTGATTACCTCCCGCCACCGCCGACTCTACGGCCGATGCCGTGGGCTCGGCAATAAGCGTGTGCATACCGCCATTGCGCTTAAATTCGCGGGCCATGTCGATGACCTCGATGCGCGGCAGTGTCACTCCGCCATAGCGCTCGGTCAGCTCCACAAGGCCATATTTGCCGTCAAGCGCCTTGCTGTAAGTCTCGACCGACGGTGTGGCGCTTCCGAGCAGTGCGCGCGCACCATGGAGCGAGGCGAGAACCAGAGCGGCATCGCGGGCATTGTAGCGCGGAGCGGGGTCAAACTGCTTGTAGCTCTGCTCATGCTCCTCATCGACTATGACAAGGCCAAGCCTATGAAACGGCAGGAAAACCGACGAACGTGCACCGATGATGACGCAGGGCGACGGATCATGCAGCAGGCGCCGCCAGATGTCGACGCGCTCATTGTCGGTAAATTTCGAGTGATAGACCACTACTTTCTGACCAAACACCCTCTGCAGCCGCCCTGTGAGCTGAGTGGTGAGGGCTATTTCCGGCACCAGATAGAGCACCTGCGATCCACGGCGCAGCGCACGGTCTATCAGCGAAATGTAAACCTCGGTCTTGCCGCTGGAGGTGACGCCGCGCAGCAGCACGGTGGAGAGGCCTCCGGCCCATTGCTCCTCAATGGAGCGCATGGCATCGCTCTGGGCCGGGGAGAGGCGTGGCAGTTCAACCACGGGAGCACCCGGTTCGGGGCGGAAGCGATTGATCTCCTTTTTATATACACGGAGCAACCCCTTGTCACGCAACACGGCCACGATGGCCGACGAGCAGCCCGAAAAATCCATGAGCCGGGCCTTGGTCACTTCCGGTTCGGTGGCGAGCATCTGACAGGCGGCGAGCAGCAGGTTTTCCTGCTTGGGCGCACCCTTCACGGCGGCAAATGCCTCGGCGCGCCATTGTGGAGATAAGGCACCGGCAGGGAGTGCCACCATGGTTTCATGATGCGTGCGGTAGCGCTCCACAATCTTTTCACTCACCACCACTATGCCACGGTCGACCATGCGCGAGAGAGCCCGCTCGGTGTCGGTGCCGAGTCCGGCCTTCTTGCCCAGCTCGGCCACCATCAGCCGTCCGTGGTGCGACAGTATCTGGCATACCATCGCCTCTTCGGCATCGAGCGTCGTTTCTGTCGCGTCCAGATCCAGATCGGGGCTTAGCTCCACAAACGTCTCGCTCTCCACCTTGAGTCCGGCGGGGAGGGCGGCACGCATCACATCGCCGATGGCGCTCATGTAATAATCAGCAACCCAGTCCCAAAACTTCAGCTGAGGGTGTATGACCACAGGTCCGTCATCATCGAGCAGCGCCTCGATTTCCTTTACCGCATATCCCTCGGGCTTCGGAGCAGAAAGCGACGACACTATGGCCGTGTAATGCTTGCGCAGACCGAAAGGCACGATCACGCGACTGCCCACGGCCACCTTGTCTTTCAGGCGGTCAGGGACCGAATATGTGAATCGGGAATTGAGCGGGAGCGGCACTATGACCTCGACGTATGCCATACCGAAAGTTCAGTAAATTTAACTTAATTCTATTTTAACATTCTGAATTAACGTCTTTTAGCTAAGTTTATTTGGACCAAGGCTAAAAAAAGTCGTAACTTTGCACAGGTCCCGGAGAAATACCCTCAACTTCCGAGAGCAACCTCAGGACCGATCGTTTTGTTAGACTATAAAGAATTTATACTTGAATTTTGGTTATGAGGGAGGTGCATGTCTGTGAAGATGTGCACTTTCATTTTTTATACCTCCTCGGTTTCTGTCTCTTCGTAGACGGTGGGATCGGCAATACCGGCCTCAGCCATAGCCTCGCGACGTTCGCGGCAGGTGCCGCACACTCCGCAGTGCCGTTCGCCGCCCTTGTAGCATGAATAAGTTATGGAATAGTCCACGCCGAGCGCCGCACCGCGCCGTGCTATCATGGCTTTGGTCAGGTCGGTGTAGGGCGCACGCAGCTCCAGATGCTCATATGTGCCGGCGGCTATGGCCTGACCCATGGCGCTGATAAACTCCGGCCTACAGTCGGGATAGATGGCGTGGTCACCGCCATGGTTGGCAAGCATCACCGCCTTCAGTCCGCGGCTTTCGGCCAGTCCGGCGGCAGTGGCGAGCATGATGCCGTTGCGG
>CAZKRV010000042.1:0-13086 GCA_964555345.1 uncultured Bacteroides sp. | reverse complement strand
CTTGCGCTGGCATTATTCATCATCAATATAACAACTTATGAGAATTAGGGAAAAAACAATCATGACTCTGATGACGGCGGCAGGTATATCACTCCTGCCCTTCATGGTTGAGGCATATGATTTCGAGAAAGACGGTGTGTACTATAACTTTGTGGATAATGGCACAGGGGGCCGTGAACTTCAGGTCATTCGCCTAACACAAAAATGATTGATAAAGGGCTTCATTCTATCCCTGATACCAATTCACTATATGAAGGCGAGATAATCATTCCCGAATATGTGGAGATGGCAGACGGGGAATGCCTTCCTGTTACGTCGATAAATGATGCGGCATTTGCAGGAAGTAGAATTACCTCCCTTGCATTACCGCCAAGTATATCAAAAATAGGGACGTATGCTTTTTATGGATTATCAATTGGGGAGATTCAGAACCTTGAGAATACACAGGTCGATACTATCCCGATGTATATGTGCAGTTATGGTAAATTTGATAGAGTGGTCTTACCTCCCACTGTTAAAGTTATCAGAACGGAATCATTTAGGAATTGCAATATTAATGAATTGATATTTGGCGGTGATATTGACGAAATTGAGTGGGGTGGATATTCCATATTTGTCGGGGCATTCGCCAACAGCAAGATCGGTAAACTTGATATGGGCGAACGTGTCGGTGACATTGGTTCGAGTGCTTTTAATTATGCTCATATTGATGAAATAATCTGGCCAAAATATATCCGGTCAATTGATCATCATGCGTTTGAATGTTGTCATATTCCTTGCGTTGTTTTCCCTGACGGTATAGAACATATCAAATGTTCTTTCATTGAAATAAAAGGGCTGGAATATATGGTTTCGTTATCACCTGATCCCTCTTCAATCAATGTTAATAAAAATAATTTTTTGTATTATAGTTATACAGACGATCCGATCACGCTCTATGTGCCCGATGGAAGCGTGGATCTATATTCCACAACCGATCCGTGGAGTGCCTTCCCTGTGATCAAGCCGCTTACCGCATTGGGTATTGATGAGGCGAAGATCGATTCATTTAGCGTCAGTGCCGGCATCTATGACCTGCAAGGCCGCAAGGTTGACGCTCCCGCCCGCGGCCTTTACATCATTGATGGCCGCAAGACCCTGCTCCGCTGATCCTCAACCCGCATCGCGCGCCGGAGGTGCGCGGACTCCCGTCCCGTCACATTCGCTCTCATCGCGATTTGTTTTCTTTTGGCGGATTTATGAAATTTGCGTAACTTTGCGGAAACTATAAAAGTAAACTGTAATATGAAGCCCTCTATACCAAAAGGTACTCGCGATTTCTCTCCGGTCGAAATGGCCCGTCGAAACTATATATTCGATACTATACGATCTGTATTCTCCCTGTTCGGTTATCAGCCCATTGAAACGCCTGCGATGGAAAACCTGTCGACTCTCATGGGTAAATATGGCGAAGAGGGTGACAAACTTCTGTTCAAGATACTTAACTCAGGCAATTTCCTGAATGGCGTTGACCGTACCCTGATTGAGGCTGAAAGCCTTGGCAAACTCACTTCGCAGCTTTGCGAAAAAGGCTTACGTTATGACCTGACTGTGCCATTCGCACGCTTTGTGGTGCAGCACCGTGGAGAACTTCAGTTCCCGTTCAAACGCTACCAGATTCAGCCCGTGTGGCGTGCCGACCGTCCGCAGAAAGGCCGATACCGCGAGTTCTATCAGTGTGATGCCGATGTAGTTGGCTCCGATTCGCTCATCAATGAAGTTGAACTGCTGCAGATGATTGACGAAGTGTTTGCTCGTCTTGGCATACGCATCACCATCAAACTCAACAACCGCAAGATTCTGGCCGGTATAGCCGAAGTGATAGGTGCTCCCGATAAGCTCATCGACATAACCGTGGCCATCGACAAGATCGACAAGATCGGTGCTGAAGCTGTCAATGCCGAATTGGCTGAACGCGGACTCTCTGCTGAAGCTATCGAGGCCCTCAGCCCCATGCTCGCCATCAGCGGCACCCCGATGGAGCGCCTTAACCGTCTGGCTGAAGTCCTTGCCGGCAGCGAGATCGGTCTGGCAGGTGTGAAAGAACTTGAATACATTATCTCCGAATCCGAGGCACTCGGACTCCGCGCCGAACTTGAACTTGACGTGAGCCTGGCCCGCGGACTTAATTACTATACCGGTGCCATCATTGAAGTAAAAGCCAAAGATGTGGCTATTGGCAGCATCACCGGTGGCGGACGTTATGACAACCTCACCGGTGTGTTCGGCATGCCCGGTGTGAGTGGCGTAGGCATCAGCTTCGGTGCTGACCGCATATATGATGTGCTCAATGCGCTGGAACTCTATCCTGCTTCGCTTTTGAGCGGATCCAAGGTCCTGTTCCTCAACCTCGGTGCCGCTGAGGCCACTGCTTCGATGGAGCACGTGAAGAAGCTGCGCGCCGCAGGCATTGCCTCCGAGATCTATCCTGATGCCTCCAAGATGAAGAAGCAGATGGGCTATGCCGATAACCGCGCCATACCCTATGTTGCCATAGTCGGCGAACAGGAACTGGCCGAGGGCAAGCTGACGCTGAAAAACATGACCACCGGCGAACAGTCACTGCTGACTGTCGACGAGGCCATTGCCTCACTCTCATAATGGAATTGTGCGAAGCCAAGCAGCGTTTTTTCGCGTTGCGCAACGGCCTGCTTGCCGACACTCTCCGTAAGCAGGCGTCCGATCCTCACCGCATGATTTTCGGCTTGAATCTGCCTCAGCTCCGTGAAATCGCCGCTGAAGCCGGCCAGGACCAGGCTCTGGCCGATCTTCTTTGGGCTGATGCTGACTGCCGCGAATCGCGTCTGCTCGCTCCGATGGTGTGCCCTCCTGAGTCCGTCAGGTTGCAGTGGCTCGGTCAGGTGTGTAGCCCGGAGGAGGCCGACGTGATCTGTCATCGGCTGTTGCGACGGCAGCCCGGTGCTATGGACAGCGCTGTGGAGCTGTTTGAGTCAACCGATGATCAGTTGATGCGCTATGCGGCATTGCGTTTGCTGCTTAACCTTATGTCCGGTTCGGCCCAGGTAGCTGTGCCTCTTGCGCGGCAGGCCGCTGATACACCACTCACTGCTGGTGTGGCTCGCCAGATACTCGATTACTGACATAGATACAGATGGCAAAAATAGTATATCTTCACGGACTCTCTTCTTCCGGATCGTCAACCACGGCACAGAGGCTGCGCAGATCGCTAAAGGGACATGAAGTGATCTCGCCCGACATTCCCGTACAGCCGGAGCAGGCCATGATAGCCATGCGCGACCTGGGCCGGCAGCTCCGGCGTGGCGACGTGGTGGCCGGAATTTCTCAGGGCGCGTGCTATGCGCAGTTGCTGCGCGGCTGGCACCGCATACTCATCAATCCGTCATTTCACACTTCGCGCCATATGCGTGAACATATCGGTGAGCGTCTGCCGTTCCACAACCAGCGCAAGGACGGAGCCACCTCTTTTGAGGTCACTGAGCGTATGTGCAAGAAGATGGAGGAGGTCGAGGCAAAGCAGTTCGATCCAAAGTTCGGCATCATTGCTCCGTGGGGCGACAAACCTGAATTGGTGCAGGCCTTTTTCGGAGTGAATGATGATGTGGTCAACTGCAAGGACGAATACCTGGAGCATTACAGCCGCTTTACTGACTTCGAGGGTGGCCACAGGCTCGATCCTGACATCACTCTGGGGCTGCTTATACCCGCCATACGCTCTATTATTGAGCAATAAAATCAGCCGGAGCCTCGTTTTTTTAAATGTATGAAGTCCTGTAGATCAATAATACTGATTATGCTGGCCCTTGTGGTGCTGGCAGGCTGTTCAGGTGCCAAACTCTCGGTCGCTGACGAGCAGATGGATCGCGGCGAATATTTCAATGCGGCCAAGACATACCGCAAGGTCTATGATCGCATGCGTCGTCCCGAAGAACGAAAGCAGCGGGGTGAGGTAGCACTGAAGATGGCCGAATGTTACCGTCGGCTCGGACAGGACTCGCGGGCATCGTCAGCCTTTCAGAATGCGTTGCGCTATGGAGTGACAGACTCTACCGTAGTGCTTCGTCTGGCTCAGAGCCAGCATGCCGAGGGCAAGTATGCTGCCGCCATACAGAACTATGAAAGTTTCTTGGAGCGTGCTCCCGGTAATGCCGAAGCTGTTAATGGTCTGGCTGGTGCCGGCATGGCTCTGCGATTGAAATCGGAGCCTACGCGCTATGTGGTTCATCGGCATAAGTTGCTCAACTCCACACGTTCCGACTTCGCCCCGATGTATGGCTCTAAAGACTATGACGTGCTCTATTATACCACCACCAATGAGAAGGTGAAGGGTGACAATAAGTCGGAGATCACCGGCGTGAAAAAGCCTGATATATGGGTGATGCGTCAGGATGAAAACGGTAAATGGCTCAAACCTGAGGCTGTGGAGGGTGAACTCAACTCTGATGCCGAAGAGGGGGTGGTTAGTTTTTCACCTGATGGTGCCACTATGTACCTGACCCGTGCGCGGCGTGAACCTAACTCGCCCACGTCGGTAGAGATTTACACTTCGCAGCGAAGTGACGCGTCATGGAGTGCTCCGGTCAAATTCGAGATCGTGAGTGACACGTTGTCCAATTTCGGCCATCCCGCTGTCAGCCCTGATGGCACCTATCTCTACTTTACTTCCGATATGCCCGGCGGTTCGGGCGGCTATGACATTTGGCGTATCAATCTCAAGGATAAGGTTGGATCGCTTGAAAATCTTGGCGAGTTCATCAATACTCCGGGTAATGAGCAGTTCCCTTACTGTCGCACCGACTCCGTCATATATTTTGCCTCCGACGGCCATCCGGGCATGGGCGGTCTCGACCTTTTCCGTGCCGAACTGACCCCGTCAGGAGGCTGGAACGTGGTCAATATGGGTTACCCCATGAATTCCGCTGCCGATGACTTCGGCATCACTTTCGGACCTGGCGAGAGCGGCTTTTTCAGCTCCTCGCGCACCGATGCCCGCGGTTGGGATCATATCTACTCGTTTGAACTTCCCGATTTGAAGATACTGATATCGGGCTGGGTCCTCGACCGCGACGAGGAGCCGGTGCCAAATGCGATAATCCGTATCGTCGGCAATGACGGATCCAACCAGAAGGCTGTAGCCCGCGATGATGGTTCCTTCTCGTTCCCTCTTCAGCGCGGTGTCAGCTATACGATGCTTGCCGGAGCCAAAGGCTATCTCAACGCGAAGCAGGAATTCACCTCTGACACTGCTGAGGAAGATGCTGAATACGGCGTGGACTTCATCCTCGCTTCCATTACCAAACCTGTGGTGGTCGAAAATATTTTCTATGACTTCGACAAAGCCACTCTAAGACCGGAATCGAAGGCAGCGCTCGACGAAATGGCTGCAATGCTCATCGACAATCCTAATGTGACTATAGAAATGGCATCGCATACTGACCGCAAAGGCTCCGATGAATATAATATGGCTCTTTCGGCCCGACGCGCACAGTCGGTCATCGACTACCTCATTGCCGCGGGCATAAGTGCCGACAGGTTGCAGCCGCAAGGCTACGGAGAGTCGCGCCCAAAGACGATAACAAAAAAGCTGGCCCGTGAATATCCACAGTTCGAGGAGGGCACCGTCCTTACCGAAGAATTTATCCTGACCCTCTCGCCGGAAGATCAGGATGTGGCTGACCAGATTAACCGCCGCACCGAATTTCAGGTGTTGAGCATCGATTACCGGATGTTCTGATGAAGTTCCGCACCGAACTGCCTGTCCCCTCCGGCCAGCCTGTAACCCATGCCGACCGGCTGCTCATGCTCGGATCCTGTTTCTCGACTGAAGTCGGATCCCGGTTGTTGCGCGATGGCTTTGACACTACGGTCAACCCTACCGGCACCCTTTATAATCCTTTATCTATAGCCCGAACCATAGGCTTGCTTGAGAGTGGCCGACGTTATTCCGCTGCCGACCTTTTCGAAAATCAGGGATTGTGGCGTAGTTTCGATCACCACTCATCGCTCGCTGCACCTTCCCCGGAAGCCGCTGTGGAGTTGATCAACGCCGCCATGATTCGTGGTGCGGAAGCCCTGGCCGGAGCTACGCAGATATTTGTCACTTTCGGCACAGCCTGGGTCTATGAACTGCCTGACGGCACCACCGTGTGCAACTGTCACAAACTTCCCGCCGCACGCTTCACCCGCCGCCGGTTGTCGGTCGACGAGATTGTTCAGACATGGGAGCCGGTACTTCGCCGCTACTCCGACCGTAAGTTCACTTTTACGGTTAGTCCGATACGCCATGTGGCTGACGGTCTTCACGGCAATCAGCTATCGAAAGCCACACTTCTCCTCGCCATTGACCGACTTGTGCAGCAAACCTCCAACGCAGTCTACTTCCCGGCCTATGAAGCGCTGATTGACGATCTGCGCGACTATCGTTTCTACGCTGCCGACATGAAGCACCCATCCGAGGTCGCTGTGGATTATGTCTACTCGCTCTTTGCCGCCTCCCGCTTCGACTCCGCCACCGCCTCCCGCGCTGCCGAAGCTGCAAGGTCATCCCGTGCTGCCTCCCACCGTCCGCTCCACTGAAAATATAAAAATTCCCCGCAGATGTTGCGATCTGCGGGGAAAATGTGTTATAGTGTAGTAGTACACTATTAATGTACTACAGGAGTGAGCATCAACGTAAGTTGCTGTGGACCATAGGGTAAGCGATATTGAGGCAATGGACGGGCGCCCCAGCTGTCAATTCCGCCAACGCCAACTTGTGCGCTGTCAATGAGCAAGTTAACATAGTCCACCGGTTCTACTTCCTGGAAGTGGCGCTGCGTCTTAAAGTCCCCATTATCAAGCGATTCCACCGAATAATTGGTCGCTCCGGCGTAGAATGGGGCCGGAGAAGTGAATTTCACTCCGCGTCCTCCCCTCGTCCCCTGCATCCACCGACGCATATCACTCTTTGTACCAGTCTCTTGCGGGCGTATATAGGGGTAAGTTTGGTCGGCTGTGGTCAGCTCATATTCGCCGATGAAGGCCGATGTGCGGCGGTCAATGTAGTTCTCGACCGGTCCGCGCCCATAGAATCGGCTAACGTCCATATCTGCAGGCATTTGCATCTGTATGCCGAAACGCGGCATATCGGCGATTCCCTCCGCTCCATTTTCCGGGGTGAAGACCGAATTCAGCAGGATTTGTCCGGAGTTATTGATCACGTAACTCATTACCAGTGAGGCCTTCACTGTGGGCATTTCGTAGGTGGCCGTTACGGTCACCTTGCCATCGCTTTCGGAGTGGGTGAGCGATTTGAGGTTGAGCGTGGGGTTACGCCATACTTTGCTGCGGCGGGGGGTGTCCGCACCATATTCATTGTCGTTCGGCGCGCGCCAAAACGATGGTGTCAGTTTGCCGTCGGCTGAGAGCATGGACACTCCCGCCACGTCATATTGGCAGAGGAAACCGTTTTGCCGGTTGAATTCCATATGGAAATTGTCACCGTTGACTATGAGGCGGTTGGCGTTGTTGTCTACCACGACGGGAGAGGCATAGATGGGTGAGTCGGCGAAACTTGGCATTTCAAATTTATAACCGGAGATGTGGAGCTGTGCTCTGGCCTGGACATGACCGGCCGGCACTAGATTGGCTTCCGAGCGGGTAGTAAACTCGAGGTTGAGCAGCATTTCGCGGCCATCGGCGGCAGGAAGAGAATAGGGTAGGGTGATCTCGCGGTGCTGCTGGGCCGGTATGTCGAGATTGCTGACGGTGCCTGAGGCTATTGCCTTGCCGTCGGCCAGCACTGTCCAGTGCATCTCATAGTTGCTGAGGTCGGTAAACACATTTTCATTATATACAGAGATCTTGCCTTTGGCCAGGTCGATGGGTGAGGCCCATATGCTCTGGTACTGGTGTGCCACCTCGGTCATGTGTGGATTGGGCACGCGGTCGGGCGAGATCAGGCCGTTGTCGCAGAAATTGTTGTCCGATGCGTCATATGCGTTGTAGTCGCCGCCATAGGCATAGATCATCTTGCCGTTTGTGCCTGTAGAGCGCAGGCCCTGGTCCACGAAGTCCCAGATGAAACCGCCCTGATTGATCGGATATTTGCGGGTCAGGTCCATATATTCCTTGAATCCGCCGCCGGAGTTGCCCATCACATGGTTGTATTCGCATTGGATTATCGGGCGGTCAGACTTCTCGTTGGCTGAGTATTTTTCGATCCAGTCGGGCGAGCCATACATGGGGCAGAAAATATCGGTCCATGGATTGAGTCCCGCACGTTCATACTGCACGGGGCGGCTCGGATCCATCTCTTTGATGCGGGCGTAGACCTTTTCAAAGTTGGGGCCATCGCCTGCTTCATTGCCCATAGACCAGATGATCACCGAGGGGTGGTTGATGTTGCGGGCTATGTTGCGCTCGTTGCGCTGCATATGTGCCAGCAGCCATTCCGGACGCAGAGCCAGTGTCTCAGGGCCGTAGCCCATGCCGTGGCTCTCAAGGTTGGCTTCAGCCACCACATATATTCCCACGGAGTCGCAGAGGTCATACCAGGTGTTGTCGTTAGGATAATGGCTTGTGCGCACGGCATTGATATTGTTCTCTTTCATGATGCGCAGATCTTGGAGCATTCGTTCGCGGCTTACCACATAGCCTCCATCAGGGTCAAGTTCGTGGCGGTCTACGCCCTTGATGATTACCGGCTTGCCGTTGACATGTAGCTGACGGTCCTTGATCTCTACCTTTCTGAAACCGACCTTCACAGGTACTACTTCCAGAGTCTTGCCTCCTTTTGTTACTGTGGCGGTGAGGGTGTAGAGGGCCGGAGTCTCGGCAGTCCATTTCAGGGGATTGTCAACGTGCAGTTGCGCACTCTGTGATCCGGATCCTTTTACTGTGGTGGCGGCCACCTCCGTGCCGTCGGGGGCAGTGAGGCTGAGCTGCACTTCCGGGGCACCTTTAAGGTCGAGATCTATCGACAGCACACCGTCGGTATAGTCGTTGATCAGGTCGGGTGTCACGCGTATGTCGTTGAGGCGCGCGCCGCGCGGGCGTGTGTAGAGATATGAGTCACGTGCCACTCCGCTGAGGCGCCAGAAGTCCTGGTCTTCCAGATATGTGCCGTCGCACCAGCGGAATACTTGAAATGCGATGGTGTTTTCCTTGCCCGGTACAAGATATTTTGTCAGGTCAAATTCCGGTTCGAGCTTGGAGTCTTCGCTATAGCCCACGAACTTGCCGTTGACCCATAGATACATATTGGAGGTTACCGAGCCAAAGTGGGCTATGATGTCGCGTCCGGCCCAGTCTGCAGGAATCTTGATCGTACGCCTGTAAGAGCCTACATGGTTTTTACTTACGGGCACTTCCGGTGGATTGTTGGCGAAGTCGTTGCGCCAGCCATAACCGATGTTGACGTATTGCGGATCGCCATATCCGTGGAGTTCCCAGATGCCTGGCACCGGCATAGAGGCCCAACTCTTGTCGTTGAAGTCCTTGCGGAAGAAGTCGGTCGGACGTTGGTCGGCATCGGCTACCCAATTGAATTTCCATGTGCCGTTGAGGCTCATGTAATTGCTGTCGGCACCCGGAGTGGCCGTTTTTGCTGCATCGGCTGAAGTGTAGGGATAGAATGCCGCGCGCATCGGCAGTCGGTTCAGTTCATTGACTTTCTGGTCCTGCCATTCGGTCATCGACTGGGCTGATGCAGTCATGCCTCCGGCAGCCAGCAGAGTGGCAATGCTCAGATAGAGTTTCATGATAATTTTTGGTTATTTTTGATTCTTGTATTTTGATTGCAGTGCAAAATTACTGAAAAATAACCGATAAGCATAAAAAACGAGTCACAAATTTGGCTGCGTGAAATAAAAAACGTAACTTTGCAGCGCTTTTAGAGCAACAATACAAAACCAACTTCAAATTAATTAACTACACAACAAGCAAATGGCAACTAAGATTAGACTGCAACGCCGTGGCCACAAGAACTACGCGTTTTATCCGATCGTTATCGCCGATAGCAGGGCGCCACGAGATGGCAAATTTATTGAAAGGATAGGTTCCTATAATCCGAACACTAATCCTGCTACAATATCTTTGAACTTCGAGCGGGCTTTGTATTGGCTCAACGTGGGCGCGCTTCCCACCGAAACCGTGCGCACTATCCTTTCTCAGGAAGGTGTGCTCCTGATGAAGCACCTTCAGGGCGGTGTGCAGAAAGGCGCATTTGATCAGGCTGAAGCTGAAAAGCGCTTTGCCGCATGGAAGCAGAAGAAACAAAATGCCGTTGACGCTGCCCGCAGCTCCATGGCTGACAAGCAGCAGCAGGCTCTCAAGGCTCGCCTTGAGGCTGAACAGGCTGTCAACAAGGCCAAGGCTGAAGCTGTGGCTAAGAAGAAAGCTGAACTTGCTGCCGCTAAGGCTGAAGCAGAAGCAGCTGCCGCAGCTGCCGAATCCGAAGCTCCCGCAGCTGAGGAAGCAGCCGCTGAATAAGCGACTTTCGCGTCTGGCAAAAACAACAAAACGAGAGCAGTACCCCCTCCGGTGCTGCTCTCGCTGTATATATATAATTGGCTATATTAACGTAAATTAACAAATAGGGGGGGTAAATCTTAAAATTTGTGTAACTTTGCGGTGCAAATCATAATAAACACATTTCAAGTATGAAAAAACTCATCATCATGATGTTTGTCGCTATTGCGGCAAGTCTCACAACACACGCGGAACGCACAGCCCTCACTCAGCAGGTGACCTCGACAGACACGGTCAAGCAGGAAGATCCTCTCGCCGCCTTTGATGCGTTTCAGTTCTCTTATTTCGGCGGATTTTCCAGCTTTGA
The DNA here is from genome assembly GCA_964555345.1 of uncultured Bacteroides sp. Classification (GTDB taxonomy): domain Bacteria; phylum Bacteroidota; class Bacteroidia; order Bacteroidales; family Muribaculaceae; genus UBA3263. The sequence goes on along the minus strand of CAZKRV010000042.1, from coordinate 2,252 downwards.
CAAAGGCTATTATGGAGTCGGATTTGAGCGCTTCGCCGGCAACGGTGTCTTTTCTCTGTCGTTTCATGGTAGTTGGGGTATAACCGATCCGGGGCTTTATCAGGGTCGTATAGCTTATGGTTATGCTTACGGTGCGGCTCCGTGGCTTGCCCTTGTGGTGAAAGGCACGGTGATCCTCGGTGATTGCGTGTCTGATGTCACGATGACATCCAAAGGCAAACTCAAATATGAAACTGAATTCGGCGGCGGTCTATTGGCAAGTCCCGGCATCAGGCTGAGGCTTGACAAACTTACCATAGGTGTTAATGCTGATTTGGGCTGGGCCTATTTTCATGGCTCCGGTTTCTACAAGGACCTGATGTTGTCGCTTGGATTTAAAATCTAACCAACACACACAGAAACTCTATAAAACCTGGCGAGGAGTGGCTTCACAGTCACTCCTCGTCAAATAATAAACCAATCATTATCACATATCATTTACAATGGGAAAAAGCTTTTCGCCTTTCTGTCATTATAACGCTGGTGTCTGCTGATTGGTTTACTAAAACCAGATTTTTTTCGTAGATTATTTCAAAATCCAGATTTTATCACTTTACAGCAACTTTACGTACCGATCGGCCTTGCCGCACGATGTAGATTCCTTTTGCAAGTGCGCCTATCTCACTGATGGAGGTGCCTCGCATGATGAGCAGACCGCTTGTGCTGTATACGTCATATTCGTCATTTAAAGATATGCCAGCTATTGCAGCTGAAGAATCTATTGTGCATTTTGCGCTGATGTTGGTGCCATCGGTTGTTGTCGCCACGATGCTGCATGAGCCTTCCGCAAGTATTGTCACTACGCCGTCAGCACTTACCGTAGCCACCGATTCATCAGAGGATTGCCATGTCAGTTTTTTGTTCGTAGCATTTTCTGGCATGATCACGACTTCTTCTTTCAGGTCAAGTGTCTCGTCGATAGTAACTGCATAGCTGCTCTGTTTGAACGACAGCTCGTTTACAAGGACAATAGAAGAAAGATCATTAACAATGACGATATGCTTGAAGTTTTTCCAAGGGTCACGGTTGCGTCCAATTACTTCACCTATCTCCGTAGTGTATAATGTTGCATTATCATAGGCTTTTGGATCGAATATATTGGGGCAGTCGATAGGTTCATCAACGACATAATATACAGCAGTCAGGCTGTTGCAGTCGATGAAAGCATATGGTCCTATTTTGGATACTTTGCTCGGGATTGTTATTGATGTCAGGCCGCAGCGCTCGAAAGCATAATCTCCTATTTCTGTGACAGAGTCCGGGATTGTCACTGAAGTCAGGTTGATACAGCCACTGAAAAGACCACTCTCGATTTTAGATTTAGAGTTCGGGAGTGTCACCGATGTCAGCCCACTGCACCAGCTGAAAGCACTGATCCCAAGCTCTAATACGGAGTTCGGGATTACCACCGATATTAGGCTGTTGCACTCCCTGAAAGCACGTGTGCCGATTACAGAGATGGAGTTTGGAATTGTTATTGAAGTCAGGCCACAACATTGGAAAGCACTTGTTCCGATTATAGATATTGAATTGGGGATTGTCACTGAAGTCAGTCCGTTGCAACCATAGAAAGCGCCATCACCAATTTTTGTGACGTGGTTCGGAATTGTAAAATTACCTGTCTTTCCAGCTGGAAATAGGTGTATTACCGTTTTGTCTTTATTATACATTATTCCGTCCGAGGAACAATAGTATTCGTTATTTTCGTCCACAATTATCTCTAAAAGTGATTCGCAGGAACCGAAAGCCCCTCCATCAATTATGAATACTGAATTCGGAATTGCTACAGAAGTCAGTCCGTTGCAACCTTGGAAAGCATATGATTCGATCCTTAATACTGAATTAGGAATTATAACCTCAGTCAGGCTGCTGCAATCTCTGAAAGCACTTGCTCTGATTGCATATACTGAATTTGGGATTGTCACTGAAGTTAGGCTGCTGCACCCCCAGAAAGCAGAATTGCCAATTTCGGTGACGGAATTTGGAATTGTTACCGATGCCAGGCTGCTACACCTACTGAAAAGACCGCCATCGATTACGGATATAGAGTTTGGGATTGTCACTGAAGTCAAGTTGCTGCACCCGCTGAAAGCATAATTGCCGATTACGGAGACAGAATTTGGAATTGTTACCGATGTCAGGCTGCTGCAATCTCTGAAAGCAGAACTGCCGATCTCGGAGACGGAATTTGGGATTGTCATCTCAGTCAGGCT